>JAGBNY010000009.1 GCA_017634175.1 Lachnospiraceae bacterium | reverse complement strand
GCTGGACATTGAGCCGGATGTGTACGAGTACCTTCCTGATGAATTCAGCGGAGGGAGCTGTGCGGATGAGGGTGACAGCCAATCCGAATAATATTCAGCGGAAAATAGCTTTATCAAATTCTTATAACCTGCTGGTGGGTGATATAAACACCCACCAGACTTACTTTTTGATCAGGTTATAAAGCCTGCCTTATTATGCTCTTTTTGAGAATCTACCTGAATTAACCCTTCTGAACCGCACCGCCTTTTCCGGTGTTACAGCCGGACAGTCCTCGTCATAAGTAATCGGCCTTCGATGCGCTTCATCAAGTTGTATTTTTTCTTCGGCAGTGAAAAGAAGTTCTGCTTTTTGCTCCTCTGAAAGCTCAGCATAATTTACCATAATACAGCCCCCTTTCAAAATCATTTGCCAATCTTGCGGATATCAGTCGTATTACTTCTACGTTTGTACCATCCTTCATCAAATCATTACGCTCTGTGTACACCACATATAGAATATCCCTAATATCTCCGGTAAAACGCTTTAAATTTCCTATTACAGTGCATCCCCGGCCGCTAACTGAAGCATCGCCTATGATATCATAACGCGGCTTAAGAAGACTGGTTGTCATCATCATATGCTTCAATATAGTTCTCGTCAAAGAATACGCGTGCCGCTGTCCTGAATGATATGCCGTGTTTCTGTATATTTATTTCCTGTTTGGCTCTGTCATATTCAAAATGAATTCCGCCCAGCACAAATGAAACAGTTTCGTGCTTATTCAATTCCGTGCCTCCTACTATTGCCACTATACAACAATAAGGCATCATTCTCAATAAGACAAAGCTCTCTATATGGACACTGAATACAACGGATGTTATAATATGAAATTTAAAGCGCTACCAACAGTCCGCCTGATCCATCCGTTCCATATAGTGTCCCGTAGTTAGGAATTCTGGTTCTGGTGACCTATTTTCGTCGAGAAGCTATTTAAGGCGTAAACTGAAAAGGTGGCTCGATAGAAAATGGGCGAACCTAAAGGTTTGCCTTGGCAAATGCACGAACTTTTTTCGTTACGGTAATTCGGAGGTGAAATTGTGCAGTCTGCACAAAAACAATTCAAAATCCACTCAGACTACAAGCCCACCGGCGACCAGCCACAGGCTATAGAAAAACTGGTCAAAGGCTTCAGGGAGGGCAACCAGTGCCAGACTCTCCTTGGCGTCACGGGCTCCGGCAAGACCTTTACCATGGCCAACGTCATAGAGCAGCTCCAGAAGCCCACTCTGGTCATAGCGCACAATAAAACGCTTGCGGGCCAGCTCTACTCCGAGTTTAAGGAGTTCTTCCCCGAGAACGCGGTGGAGTATTTTGTGTCCTATTACGATTATTATCAGCCAGAGGCCTATGTACCCTCCACTGATACCTATATTGAGAAGGACTCTTCCGTGAATGATGAGATTGATAAGCTTAGGCTTTCCGCAACGGCGGCTCTTTCGGAGAGGCGGGACGTGGTGGTCGTGGCATCGGTCTCATGCATCTATGGCTTGGGGTCGCCTGATGATTACCTCGCAATGATTGCCTCTCTTCGGCCGGGGATGATGAAGGACCGGGATGAGGTCATACATGAGCTGATTGACCTGCAATATACGAGAAATGAAATGGACTTCCACAGGGGGACATTCAGAGTCCATGGAGACGTGCTTGAAATCTTTCCGGCTGAGTCGGACGACACTGCGGTTAGGGTGGAATTCTTCGGGGACGAGATTGACAGAATTGTGCAGATCGATCCCTTGAAAGGGACAGTGAAGGCGGAGCTGCTCCACATCTCGATCTTCCCCGCCTCCCATTATGTGATGCCGAAGGAGAAGATGGAGGCGGGCATTGCCAGGATAGAGAAGGAACTGGAGGAGCAGGTCAAGTATTTCAAGTCTGAGGACAAGCTGATAGAGGCTCAGAGGATCGCGGAACGGACTAATTTCGACATAGAGATGCTCCGGGAGACCGGCTTTTGCAGCGGGATTGAGAATTATACCGGCCCTCTGTCCGGCAGCAAGCCCGGGGAGCCGCCGACCACCCTCATAGACTTCTTTCCGGATGATTATCTGATAATAGTAGATGAGTCCCATATGACGGTCCCGCAAATCGGGGGAATGTACAATGGGAATAAGTCCCGAAAAGAGACCCTTGTAGACTACGGATTCCGCCTGCCCTCTGCAAAGGACAATCGGCCGCTTTCCTTTGATGAATGGGAGGCGAAGGTGAGCCAGATCCTTTTTGTCTCTGCGACACCGGCGGCCTACGAGGGAGAGCATGAATTCCTCCGGGCAGAGCAGCTGCTGCGCCCCACCGGGCTATTGGACCCGGAGATCACGGTGAAGCCCACGGAGGGGCAGATCGATGACTTGGTGGGGGAGATTAATAAGGAGACAAAGAAGAAGAATAAAGTCCTTGTTACGACTCTTACAAAGAAGATGGCAGAGGACCTTACTGATTATTTGAGGGAGACGGGAATCAGGGTAAGGTACCTTCATTCGGATATTGACACGCTGGAGAGGACACAGATCATAAGGGATATGAGGCTCGATGTCTTCGACGTCCTTGTGGGCATCAATCTTCTCAGGGAAGGCCTTGACATACCTGAGATATCGCTTGTCGCTATTTTGGATGCGGATAAGGAGGGATTCTTGCGCTCAGAGACATCCTTGATACAGACCGTAGGAAGAGCCGCAAGGAACGCCGAGGGGCGGGTCATAATGTACGCTGATTCGGTCACGGACTCGATGAGAGCCTGCATAGACGAGACTGCGAGGAGGCGTGAGATCCAGGATAAGTACAATAAGGAGCATGGAATCACTCCTACCACGATAAAAAAAGCGGTCAGGGACCTGATCAGCATTTCTAAAGCCGTTGCCAAGGCCGCTCATACTCTGGAGAAAGACCCGGAGTCCATGGATAAGGAGGAGCTCACGAAGGTCATTGCGACAGTAGAAAAAAAGATGAGGTCCGCAGCGGCAGAATTGGACTTTGAATCGGCGGCGGAGCTTCGAGACCAATTATTTGAGCTTAGGAAGCATTTGAATGACTTTACATGATTATTTGGAATCCCTTGGGATTCGGACTGACTTGTAAGGCGCAGGCATGGCTTCATTGCAGCGATGTATCTTTCTTGACGAAAAGGGCTTCTCTACGTATAATGCAGAACAATTGCGTACATGGGGTCTGCATGATTTGCGGACTCTAAAATGAGGTGAAACATGAAAAAATTATCGGTAGTGGTGCCGACTTTCAATGAAAAGGGGAACGTAGAGAACCTGGTTCGGCAGATTGATGAGGCTTTGACGGGTATTGAGCATGAAATAGTTTTCATAGACGATTCTACGGACGAGACTCCGAAGGTGCTTGAAAAGGTCTCTAAAGAAAATCCGAGGGTGAGGTATGAGCATAGGACAGATGAGAAAGGATTGGCGACTGCGGTCATAAGAGGATTTCGGATTTCAGACGGCGATTTCCTTGCCTGCATGGATGCCGATTTGCAGCATCCCCCCGCAATCTTGCGTCCGATGTATGCCGCCTTGCTTTCGGGGGCGGATTTCTGCATTCCGAGCCGACTGATCCCCGGAGGCAGCGACGGGGGCTTGAATCTTTGGAGAAAATTCGTATCTGGCACCGCCAGATGGATTGGAAAGATTGCCCTGCCCTGCCTAAGGAAGGTCTCAGACCCGACCAGCGGACTCTTTATGTTCAAGAGCGAGTGCATAAAAAATGCGGACCTACAGCCGGTCGGATGGAAGATTATGGTTGAGGTGCTGGCCATGTCTGAATACCGCCGCATAATCGAGATTCCCTATGCCTTCCAGGACAGGACGAGCGGGGAGTCCAAGCTTTCGGGCAAGGTGACAATGGAGTACTTAGAACAGGTCTTTAAGCTGATGTCCCGTGCCACGAAGAGGAGCGGAATCGAGGTAGTCCGCTGGTCTCCTGCATTTATGGAGAATATGGTGGATAAATATATAGGGAAGGCGTAGGGAAGTCAGGGTAATTTATTCTATCTGTACGGTTGCCGGATAATATCGGTTTTGATGCGATTTATCGCAATCAAAACCGATAAGTTACCGCTCCACACCTAGCAAAATTTGATTTCCGATTGACCAGATCGATTAAGAAATCAAATTTCGCGAACTGTGGAATGGGGGTTCTGAATAGTTACAAATTCATTTGAAATCTGCTGATGAGTGAAGATAAGAAATATATAAAGATCAGAGGGGCTAGAGCCCACAACTTAAAAGGGATAAACATAGACATACCGAGGAATGAATTCGTTGTGCTGACCGGTCTATCGGGCTCAGGGAAATCATCCTTGGCATTCGATACCATTTACGCAGAGGGGCAGAGACGCTATATGGAGTCTCTGTCCTCTTACGCTAGACAGTTTTTGGGACAGATGGAAAAACCGGATGTGGATTCCATTGAGGGGCTGCCGCCGGCCATCTCTATAGACCAAAAGTCCACGAATCGAAATCCGAGGTCTACTGTAGGGACAGTCACTGAAATCTATGATTATTTCAGGCTGCTCTATGCGAGGATAGGGGTGCCCCACTGTCCCAATTGCGGGAAACCTATAGAGAAGCAGACTGTGGACCAGATGGTGGACAACATAATGAGGCTGCCTGAGCGGACTAAGCTGCAGCTTTTGTCCCCGGTCGTAAGGGGGAAGAAGGGGCGGCATGAGAAGCTCCTCGACAAGGCGAGGAAGTCAGGGTATGTCAGAGTCCGAATAGATGGAAGCATGTACGAGCTTTCTGAGGAGATAAGCCTGGATAAGAATATCAAGCATAGCATTGATATTATCGTGGACCGCCTGGTCGTAAAGCCGGGAATAGAGACCAGATTAACGGATTCAATAGAGAATGTCCTTGCCCTATCCAATGGACTTTTGACTGTGGACGTGATCGATGGGGAGGAAATGCATTTTTCAGAGAGCTTTTCCTGTCCTGACTGCAATGTCAGCATAGAAGAAATCGAGCCCAGGAGCTTTTCCTTCAATAATCCCTTCGGCGCTTGTCCAGACTGTCTGGGGCTTGGCTATACGATGAAATTTGACGAGGAACTCATGATTCCGGATATGTCACTGTCCTTTAATGAGGGCTGCGTGCAGGTCATGGGGTGGCAATCCTCGAAGTCTCCCGGAAGCTGGACTCACGCCCTATTGGAAGCTCTGGCGGAGAAATATGGGTTTTCTTTGGACACTCCGTATAAGGACCTTCCGCGTGAAATCCGGCATATGTTCATCCATGGCACAGGTGGGGAAATAGTGAAAGTCCATTATGTGGGGCAGAGGTCTGAGGGCATATATGACGAGGCCTTTCCCGGGCTGATCCGCAATATGGAGCAAAGATACAGGGAGACCGGGTCGGATGCCATGAAGGCTGAGTACGAGAAGTACATGAGGGTCCTGCCCTGTGAGACCTGCCATGGACAGAGGCTTAAGAGCTCATCGCTTGCTGTCACTGTTGGAGACAAGAATATTTTTGAAGTGACATCGATGGCGGCGAGAGAGCTGCTTTCATATATGGATGGCTTGAACCTAAGCCCGCATAAGGCTTTGATTGGAGCCAGGATAATAAAGGAGATTGTGTCCAGAGTCCGTTTTTTGGTGGACGTTGGTCTGGATTATCTGAATCTTGCTCGGGCCACGGCCACTCTCTCGGGCGGGGAGGCGCAGAGGATAAGGCTTGCGACACAGATAGGCTCAGGCCTGGTCGGTGTGGCCTATATTTTGGATGAGCCAAGCATAGGGCTTCATCAAAGGGACAATGACAAGCTCCTCGCTACCTTGAAGAAGCTCAGAGACCTCGGAAACTCCCTTATAGTCGTTGAACACGATGAAGACACGATGCTCGCAGCGGATTATATAGTGGATATAGGTCCCGGGGCCGGCACCCATGGCGGGACGGTTGTAGCAAAGGGCAGCGCAAAGGACATAATGGATAATGAAGAGTCCATTACGGGGAGGTTCCTGTCCGGAAAGGAAGCTATTCCCGTGCCTGAGTCCAGAAGAGAGCCCACTGGCTGGATAGAAGTGGTGGGCGCCAGGGAGAATAACCTAAAAAACATTAATGTTAAGATTCCGCTCGGCATAATGACTGTAGTGACCGGAGTATCGGGCTCTGGCAAATCCTCATTGATTAACGAGATTCTCTATAAGAGCCTGGCGAGGAAGCTGAACAGGGCTCTCACGGTGGCTGGGGATCATGAGGAGATCCTGGGGGTTGAGAGGCTGGATAAGGTCATAGCGATAGATCAATCACCCATAGGACGGACTCCCAGATCGAATCCCGCGACCTATACAGGGGTCTTTGACATCATCAGAGACTTTTTCGCTCAGACGACGGAGGCAAAGGCCAGGGGCTATACCAAGGGCAGGTTCTCTTTCAACGTGAAAGGCGGCAGATGCGAGGCCTGCAGCGGGGACGGGATAGTGAAGATTGAGATGCATTTCCTGCCCGACGTCTATGTGCCCTGCGATGTCTGCCATGGAAAAAGATATAACCGTGAAACTCTTGAAGTCCATTACAAGGGAAAGACAATATATGAAGTCCTGGATATGACCGTTGAAGAGGCCTTGGATTTCTTTTCGAATATTGAGACTATAAGAAGGAAGATTCAAACCCTCTACGATGTGGGCTTAGGATATATAAAGCTGGGACAGCCCTCGACTGAGCTGTCCGGAGGGGAGGCGCAGAGGATAAAGCTGGCGACCGAACTATCCAGGAGGGGCACGGGGAAAACTATTTACATATTGGACGAACCGACTACTGGACTTCATTTCGAGGATGTGAGGAAGCTGGTAACAATACTGCGGCGTCTATCGGACAGCGGGAATACCGTAGTAGTGATCGAGCATAATCTGGATGTGATCAAATGTGCGGACTACATCATCGATATGGGCCCGGAGGGCGGGGACGGGGGCGGCCAAGTGGTTGCCTTTGGGACTCCTGAAGAGGTGGCTCATGCCGAGGGGTCCCATACGGGGATCTTCATAGATAAAATCCTTTCTAAAGCGGTAAGCAATTAGGGGTTAAGCCATTGGGATTTTTGTCCGATAAATAATCCATCAAGGATGATAAGGCAAGGCGAGAATTGGTCTGGCTTTGCATAGAGGGGGAAGCACGGATGCATAGACTCAGGCCTTTTGGCCTGGTGTGTGTTTTCGTGCTTTTTAAATAGTTGCAAGCTATTTCGTTTCGGCAAAATCATTTCCATGGTTGTTTTATGCGCGGATTCATTGTAGAATCAAAGATTGAATTCTTTATTAACCAAGAAAAGATAATACATCGCATAAAGTCCTTCCATTTGGACTTTTAGCTGGTGGCAGATTTGCCGAAGGGAGCAGAACTCTTTATGATCGCAACCGATATAGGAATAGACCTTGGCACAGCGAGCATTCTTGTATATATAAGAGGGAAGGGAGTAGTACTTAAAGAACCCTCTGTAGTAGCATTTGATCGGGACACCAATAAGATAAAGGCAATTGGAGAGGACGCCAGGCTAATGCTGGGGCGTACTCCCGGAAATATTGTTGCTGTCCGTCCTCTGCGTCACGGAGTCATTTCGGACTATACGGTGACTGAGAAGATGCTGAAGTATTTCATCCAAAAGGCAGTTGGCAGGAGGACTTTCAGAAAGCCCAGAATCAGCGTCTGCGTGCCAAGCGGAGTAACGGAGGTTGAGAAAAAAGCTGTCGAGGATGCCGCTTATCAGGCGGGAGCAAGAGAGGTTTCCATAATCGAAGAGCCTATCGCCGCCGCCATTGGGGCCGGAATCGATATTTCTAAGCCCTGCGGCAATATGATAGTCGATATAGGGGGCGGAACCTCAGATATAGCTGTCATCTCGCTTGGGGGCACGGTCGTTTCCACATCTATAAAGATAGCGGGGGACGATTTCGATGAGGCGATTGTGCGTTATATGAGAAAAAAGCACAATTTGCTGATTGGAGAGCGGACTGCCGAGGATATGAAGATAAAGATTGGGAGCTGCTTCAATCTGGGCGATGCGGAGTACATGGATGTCAGAGGAAGAGACCTGGTACAGGGACTCCCAAAGACGGTCAGGGTATCGAGCGTGGAGACCGAGGAGGCCTTGAAAGAGACCACGGCTCAGATAGTTGAGGCGATTCATGGGGTCTTGGAAAGGACTCCGCCGGAATTAGCGGCGGATATAGCAGACCGAGGAATCGTGCTTACGGGAGGCGGAAGCCTTTTAAGCGGTTTAGAAGAGTTGATTATTGATAAGACGGGAATAAACACAATTACCGCGGAAGAGCCAATGACGGCTGTCGCAATCGGCACCGGCAAGTATGTGGACTTCATGGCGGGGTACAGGGACGATGATTAAGGAGTCCTATGAATCATCATGGTTAAAGGATTATATACAGCTTATACGGGCATGCTGAATGAGCAGCGGCGGATGGATGCTCTGGCAAATAGCCTTGCGAATGTGAATACAACGGGATTCAAAAAGGAGGGGGCTACTTCCCAGGCCTTTGACGACATCCTGGCATATAATATTAAGGATAAATCAGAGTTTTTTCTGACCCAAAGGGAGGGCTCGATGGTTCCCGGGGTCAAGCTGGGTGAGACTTATGTGGATTGGAGCGAGGGTCCCTTTAAGGAGACTCATAGCGATTTAGACCTGGCTATTGCCGGAAATGGTTTTTTTGCGATAGAGTTTACGAGCAAGGATGGAGAGACCAGCACTAAGTATACGAGGGATGGGTCTTTCACTCTTACTCAGGAAGGGGATCTTGTCACAAAGGACGGGGATTTCGTGCTCGATACGATGGGCAATCATATCCGTCTGAATCCTGTTCAGGATGTCCGGATAAACAGGGCGGGAGAGATATACCAAAACGATGCCCAGGTCGGGACTGTCGGAATCACTGATTTCGAGGACTACAATTATCTGGAGCATTATGGCGAGAATATGTGGCAGACGGTCGAGGGCGCGAACGAGGTTCCGGCTGCTGCCCAGGTTATTTCCGGGTATCTTGAGCAATCCAATGTGAATATAGTTTATGAGATGACAAACATGATTGCGATTCAAAGGAATTATGAATCCAATCAAAGGGTCATTACGACTATTGATTCAACCTTGCAAACTGCTGTCAATAATTTGGGAAGATTGACTTAATATAATTCTAAGGGGGGTTATTGAATATGGTACGTTCATTATGGTCTGGAGCCACCGGGATGATGGCGCAGCAGAATAATGTAGATACGATTGCGCACAATTTGGCAAATGTGAATACGACCGGCTATAAGACAGAGGTTGCGGAATTCAAGTCGCTTCTTTACCAGACGATCAGGACCAGGTCCACCACTGCGAATGGGATAAACAAACCCATTGGGTCACAGATCGGTCTTGGAGTCCGGAATTCCTCCATTACATCTGAGTTCTCACAGGGCGCTTTTTTGGACTCTGAGAATCCATTGGCCTGCGCGATTGGCGGGAACGGCTTCTTTGGCGTCCGAGGTGAGGATGGGGAGACCTACTATACCAGGAATGGGAATTTTGTATTCGCATTGAATGATGGGGGCGGACTTGTACTTACGAATTCAGATGGCTTAGAGATCTTGAATACGAATGGACAGCCCATCACTTTTGCTGGAACCTACATTGCGAATAGGTTCCAGATCGGGCAGGACGGGCAGATTTATTATCCTGATGGGGACGGGAATCTGCAAACTACAGGCATTACTTTGGGACTTTGGCAGTTCCAGAATCCAAAGGGCTTGGATAAGGTGGGTGATACCATGTACCATGCCACTAATGCGTCCGGTGAGGCTCTTAATGAGAATACTAACGCAAATGTCCAGAAGTCCACTATAAGGCAGGGTTATCTGGAGGGGGCGAATGTGTCCATTGCCTCTGAGATGGTCAACATGATCATTGCGCAGAGGGCATATGAGTCCAATTCAAAGTCCATTACAACCAGCGACCAGATGCTTCAGACAGCTAATCAGTTGAAGAGCTGAAAATAAAGGTGAATATATGTCATTTATATCGGATATTGGGTCATCCTATGCAAGCGACTTGACCAGTACGGCGCTCCAGCAAAATAATATGAGGGGTATTCAGTCGGACTACAGCAAGTCTTCAGATGATGAGTTGATGGAGGCTTGTAAGTCCTTTGAAGAGTACTTCGTGGAGCAAATCTTTAAGGGAGCTCAGAAAACTACTGTGCTGGATGGGTTCGCCAGCGAGACCGGTTCTATGGGCGCAATGAAGAGCATGATTCGGGATGCCTATGCACAGGAAATCGCAAAGAGCGCCACTAAGCAAAAGACTTTTGGGCTGGCTGAGTCAATGTATGAGCAAATGAAGAGGAGCCAGGGCCACACCTTGGAAGAGGTGGACCTAATAGAGGCTGAGAAGGCGGCAGAGGCTGCGGCTGCAAAGAAGTCGGAGTCCTCGGAAGAATCCGGGTCTGATAAGGAATCGGAGGCGGCTGAATCTTCGAAGGAAGATGTTTAATTCTAGGATACTTATCTTTGGACACAATTCAAGGCTTTGTAGAGCATATCATATTTAGAAATTCAGAGAATTCTTATACAGTGATGTCACTCACTGCCGGTGATGGCAGTGAGAACACGCTGGTCGGCATATTTCCGCTTATTGACGAAGGTGAATATATACAGGCTGATGGAGAATATGTTGAGCATCCTAATTATGGGGCTCAATTTAAGGTCTCTTCCTATATTATTAGGGAGCCTGACACCATTGACGCAATGCTTAGGTACCTTTCAGCAGGGACGATAAAGGGTATCAGGGAAAGCACTGCGAAGAAGATAATAAAACGCTTTGGGACCGAGACCTTTCAAGTGATGGACAAAGAGCCTGAGAGACTCGCTGAGATAAAGGGAATAAGTCTGCAGATGGCGCAAAAGATAGGGCTTTCCTTTGCAGAAAAGGCCGGAGCCAGGCATGCCATGATGTATCTCTCGAAATATGGCATCAATGGGACTCTTGCTGTAAAGATACATGCCCTATATAAAGATCAGATTTATGAGATAATTGAGAAGAATCCCTATCAGCTTACTGAGTCAGTCAGGGGGATTGGCTTTAAGACTGCGGATGAGATCGCAGAGAGAGCGGGAATCGGAAGGCATTCGGAGGAGCGGATAAGGTCCGGGATACTATATACTCTGAACCTATCTGAGAACGAAGGGAATGTCTATCTGCCGGAAGAGGAACTAATAAACCGTGCCTCCGCCATACTGTCCGTTGGAAGGGATGAGGTCGAGTATGGGGTTGGATCCTTAGCCATCGAGAGGAAGCTCATAAAGAAGAAGTCAGCTATAGAGGATGGCGGGATAAATATTTATTCAGAGCGTTTTTATTATATTGAAGAGAGCTGCGCTGACCTTCTCTACCGCCTCTTTTCAAATACGAAAAAATATAAGGGTGAGATTGAGGAAGACATAGAAAGAATTGAGGAATCTCAAAGGCTTTTCCTTGCAGAAAATCAGAGGGAGGCTGTCTTTCAGGCGATAAAGAGCGGGATCTTCATAATGACAGGAGGTCCTGGGACCGGGAAGACTACGACAATAAAAGTATTAATCAAATTTTTTTTATCCCATGGAATGGACGTGAGCCTTGCGGCTCCTACTGGGAGGGCGGCCAAGAGGCTTAGTGAGGCCGCAGGACTGGCTGCGAAGACAATACACAGGATGCTGGAGGTGACAGGGGTATCTGATGAGGATGAAAAAAATTTAAGTATAAGGGATGCTTATCGGTCTTTCAACAGGAATGAGGACAACCCATTGGACACTGATGTAGTTATTATAGATGAGATGTCAATGGTGGATATAATTCTCTTTCGTTCGCTCTTGAGGGCGATTTCTCCGGGTACAAAGCTCATCATGGTAGGAGATGCCCAACAATTGCCCAGCGTGGGCCCGGGAACAGTACTTAGAGATTTGATTAATAGCGGTCGATTTCCTGTATGTACCTTGGACAGGATTTTCAGGCAGGCACAGGAGAGTGACATAGTCTTGAATGCTCATGCCTTGCTTTCGGGCTCTGAGATAAAACTTGACAATAAGAGCAAGGACTTTTTCTTTTTAGAGAGGTCTAACCCGGAAGAGATAATCCAGGGGATAATCTATCTCGTAACGAGGAAATTGCCTCCTTATGTAAGGACTAATGCGATAGAAGTTCAAGTCATGTCTCCTATGAAGAAAGGGGTATTGGGGGTAGAAAACTTAAATATACGGCTGCAGGCTGCAATAAATCCCGCTGATAGGACAAAAACTGAAATCTCTTTAAGAGGCGGAGTGCTCAGGGTGGGTGACAAGGTCATGCAGACCAGGAACAATTATCAACAAGAGTGGACATTGATGAATCGAGGCAGCTCGCTTACTGAAACCGGTCAAGGGGTCTTTAACGGGGATATCGGGCAGATTACTGAGATAAATAAAGCCCTGGGAGAAGTGACGGTGCGATTCGACGATGGTCGCATATCTTGCTATGAAGGGGAGTCGATTGGAGATCTGGAGCTCGCCTATGCCATAACTATCCATAAATCACAAGGAAGCGAGTATCCGGCTGTTGTAATCCCCTTGCTTACGGGTCCAAAACAACTATTCAATAGGAACTTGCTTTATACCGCTATTACAAGGGCAAAAAGCTGCGTGTGTATAATGGGAAGCAAGAAGACCGTACATGAAATGAGTGAGAACAAGGAAGAGCAGAAACGTTATTCTAGCTTGGTGCAGAGATTGAATGAAAGATTTGAAAGGGAGCCTTCTTGATATTATCTATCCTCGCAGGTGCGCGGTTTGCGATTTAGTACTGCCCTTTGGTCAAAAGTACATTTGTAAGGCGTGTAAGCTAAAGCTAATTCGGGTGAAAGAGCCTAGATGCGTTAAATGCGGCCGTCCCTTGACCAAGATCGGGGAGGAGTATTGCAAGGCTTGCACTAAGGCACGGCATGAATTCACTTGTGGTTTATCTCTTTTCATGTATAATGATGCAATGCGAGAGTCCATATTTCGGTTCAAATACGGAGGACGCCAGGAATATGCTGAATTCTATGCCTTTGCGATAGCAAAATACCTTAAAAGGGAAATATGTGGATTTAATGCCGATGCGATCATACCGGTGCCCCTGCATGAAAGCCGCTTAAAGGAAAGGGGATATAATCAATCAGAACTTATTTCAGAAAGACTGGGAAAGCTTCTAGATATCCCCGTGCAATCGCATCTTGTGTCAAGAATTAAGAATACGAAGCCGCAGAAAAAACTAAATTCAATAGAAAGACGGAAAAATTTGAAAAAGGCTTTCAAATATGAGCGAAATGTTGTACAATTAAAGAGTGTCATTGTTTTTGACGACATATATACAACGGGCAGTACCATTGATTCATTGTCCCTCGTCCTAAAGGAGGCCGGAGTTAAAAACGTGTTTTTTATAACTCTTTCAACGGGTACGCCAATCTAAATGAAAGGAAAAATGTCATGGACGTAAGGAATTGCAGGAAGTGTGGAAGGATTTTTAATTATACTGGAAGCAGCAGGATTTGCCCACAATGCTTGGAGAAACAGGAAGAGGAGTTTCAGAAGGTAAAGCTCTATATTCGTGAGAATCCCAGTACTACCGTGATTCAGACGGCTGAGGCCTGCGAAGTGGAAGTGAATCAGATTAAAGAATGGCTGCGCCAGGAGAGGCTCACCCTGTCTTCTTCGGATAGCTCTGAACTTGTGTGTGAGATGTGTGGGACTCCGATTTTGTCCGGCCGCTATTGCGATAAGTGTCGGAACCAGGTAGCCAATGAACTGGAAGATTCTATCAGAAAACCTGTGGTGACTGCCGCCCCTAAAAAGAAGTCCACTTCAGGCGGGGATGCCATGCGATTCCTGGGTAGGAGATAATAGATTTTGCGCTCACTGAATGAAGACCGTATCATATTGATGACCCGTATGGCTTCTTATGAAGCTTCAGAGCAGAAGAAGCTTGCAATTTCAAGGTACTTCAGGAGCGATTATGTAACTTTCAATATGCTGAAAACTGCGGTATTTTTCACGATTGCCTTCGCTATAATTGTGGCTATCTCAGTTTTCTGCAATATTGAGAGTTATTTATCGGATTTTTATCAAACGGATTGGTATTCTTTCCTTCGTACCTTTGTTACCAGGTATTTGGTCCTTATGGCTGCCTACCTCTTGTTTTCATTCGTATTATATTCATATAGATATTCGAAGGCTAAGGGGAGCGTGCGAGTTTATCAGCGCGCATTGAAGCGCCTTATCAGCATGACTTGAACGGGTTTTATTTATGACGGAGATTATTCTGGCGAGAGACAGGGTAAGGGAGTTTTATAGTCAATACGAGATCTATCTGACTCCTGTACTCAGGTTTCTGCTCGCTTTCATAACGTATACGCTTATAAATACGAATATTGGGACTTTCGAACCTATCAACAATATTGTAGTGGTATTTATGACCTCATTGGCAAACGCTTTCATGCCCAGTAATGCCATATTGCTATTTACCGCTGCTTTTATTGTGTTGCACCTATACAAGGTGTCCCTTGAATGTGCCGCAATCGTCCTTGTTGTTTTTTTGGTCCTTTTTCTTGTATATTTTCATTTTTCGCCAAAAGACTCACTGGGAGTGTTATTGACACCATTGGCCTTTATTCTCAAAGTACCATTTGCGGTTCCCATATCGGCGGGTTTGGCGGGAAATATTTTTTCGTGTATTTCAGTCTCCTGTGGTGTCTTTGTTTATTACGTAGTCCGTTTTGCGAAGGAAAATACCTTTTCTTTCAATGGAGACATAGAGGCTGCTGCGACTGACCTTAGAGAATTTTTAAATACTATGCTTGGCAATAAGACGATGCTATCCTATATGCTGACCTTTTCTGCCACGATAATAATCGTCTATTTGATCAGGCGGCTTTCAATCGACTATTCTTGGATAATAGCGATCGTAGTCGGGGCAATAGTAGAGATTCTCACAATGCTTTTATTAGGTCCCATGCTTGGTGCAGACATCAATCTTGGCGGCCTTTTTATCGGCACCTTAGTGGGTGTATTGCTCTCATTTGTCCTAAATTTTATGCTGTTTTCGGTAGATTATTCGAAAACGGAGTACCTGCAATTCGAAGACGAAGAATATTACTATTATGTAAAAGCAGTCCCCAAGATCAAAGAGGGGTATGAGGATGAGGTGGAAGTTGAATCGCCAAAGAATAGGCATCACTCTTCAAAATCCGCGACTTCCAAGAAACATTCCCGAATGTCTGATGAATATGACGATGAGGATGAGGTTTGGGATGATTATCCCGAGACACAGGCAGGAGAATCGGGTTCAAGAAAATAGAAGGTATGATGAGCTCAGAATCTATATCAGAATTCATAAATAAATTCATATCTTTTGATTATATACCGAGGATGGTGGCTACGGATTATATTGAGATTCTGATCATCGCTTTCTTGATTTATGAAGTGATGCTTTGGATCAAAAATACCAAAGCCTGGTCACTGCTCCGCGGTACTGTTGTCATTATGCTGTTCATATTAATGGCGTATATTTTCCAAATGAATACGATCATTTGGATAGTAAGAAACGCACTTGGTGTGATTATAACAGCTATGATAGTGGTTTTTCAGCCTGAGCTTCGCCGCGCATTAGATATTCTGGGGAGGAAGAATTTTCTTTCGCCCTTGTTTCAGCTTAATTCGATGCAGAATACCACTGAACGGTTTTCTGACAAGACGATGAATGAGATAATCAAGGCTTGCTATGAGATGGGAAGAGCCCGCACAGGCGCCCTCATAGTCATGAGCCAGAATGATTCTCTGGATGAATACGAAAGAACCGGCATATATTTGGATTCGCTTGTTTCCAGCCAATTGCTCATAAATATTTTTGAGCATAATACCCCCTTGCACGATGGGGCTATTGTTATAGAGGGGGACAGGATAGTTTCAGCTACTTGCTATTTGCCGCTGTCTGATAACATGGCCTTGTCAAAAGAATTAGGAACCAGGCACAGGGCGGGAGTGGGAATATCGGAAGTAACTGACTCCCTCACGATAATAGTCTCAGAGGAGACGGGCCATGTCTCTGTAGCTTATGAGGGCGGATTATCCCGCTCAATTAATGATGGTGAGCTTAGGGAATTCATGGTTAAATTGCAAAATAAGAAGCCCGTCGAGGATAACAATCGATTCAGGCTTTGGAAAGGCAGGGCTGACGGTCAAAAATGAAGAAGTTGACTGATAATATTGGGCTGAAGCTTCTGTCTATCCTCTTAGCGCTTCTGCTTTGGCTCATTGTCGTTAGCATTGACAACCCCGTGATGACCCTCCCTTTTTCTCCGATTCCTATTACGGTAGAAAATGCGACTGTATTAGAGGAGTCGGGAAAGGCCTTTGAAATACTGGATTCTTCTAAGACAGTAAGCATAAGTGTACGGGCTGAAAGGTCTGTTTTGTCTGAGCTCTCTAGGGATGATTTCAAGGCGGTCATAGATATGGGGGAATTAGAGGACAATCAACGTGTCCCTATTACTGTACGTGCTACAAGGTATTCAGACCGCATACAGAGCATTACGCCCAGGCAGGCATATGCGAATGTGGTAATTGAGGATCTTTTAGAGAAGCCTTTATCGATTATTCCGAGGGTGACAGGGGCTCCGCCGGAAGGGTATGCGGTAGGAAAGGTCTCGACGCTTTCCAATATAGTACGTGTTTCGGGCCCCGAGTCCATAGTATCGACCGTAGACAGGGCGGAAGTGGCAGTAAATGTCTCGGGGATGGCTAGTGAGATCCATTCTTCTGAGCCAATAAGGCTCTATGACAAGAATGGCAACGCTATAAACCAATCATCGTTGGACCTTTCGATAGATAAGACCACTATTACTGCTGAAATCTATAAGACAAAAAAGGTAGATGTCGTTTATGGATATACCGGAGATCCGGCACCCGGTTATGCAAGTTCAGGCATTCTTAGCAGCACGGTAAATTCGATCACTGTTATGGGTGAGGATGAGGATTTAGAGACTTTTAGCAGGCTCTCTATTCCTGCAAGTGCGATAGATATCACAGGAGCCGAAGAGAATGTGACATTTACAATAAAATTGTCCAATTATCTTCCCTCTGGCATTTATCCGGTTAATAGGGATGAGACTACAGCCTCGGTAACAATTTATGTTGAGCCGCTGCAGCAAATCAATATGTCCATACCTATAACTAATGTGCAGATAACAAATATTCCAGATGGGCTTTCAGCGATTATTTTAGATACGAGCGGGGTCGTTGAAGTTAGCGTGAGCGGGGTCGAGGATGTGATAAAGACTCTGAATCCAGCATTGATTACCGGGACTGTCGATATCGCTGCATTGTCGCAGGAATCCGGCAGCACGATAGAGCCAAATGTATATAGTGCTCCAGTGTCCTTTGATTGGCCGGATGGTGTCATAGAAAATGCCTATGGATACATAAGGATCTTGGTACATAGCATAGGCGATTCGGGGACTGTTTCAATGCCGACTATTGCTGAACCTCCCAGTCTCAGCATAGATAGTGGAACCGAAACTGTCTCAGGAAATGGGAATATAGGATAGATTAGAATTTAAGACAGAATGGAGTCATAGACAAATGGGAAGATTATTCGGCACTGATGGAGTGCGCGGGGTAGCGAATACAGAGCTTACGCCTCTTCTTGCAATGGAATTGGGAGCGGCCGGAGCCTATGTGCTTTCAAAAGAGCATGCTTATAGGCCTACTATCATGGTGGGGTGCGATACTAGAGCATCTGGAGATATGCTGGCGAATGCCCTTATGGCGGGCATATGTTCCGTTGGCGCAAATTCTGTCTATGTAGGTGTAATGCCGACGCCAGCCATAGCCTATTTGACCAGAAAATATAAGGTAGATGCGGGCGTTGTTATCTCCGCTTCACATAACCCGGTGGAATTCAATGGCATCAAGTTCTTCAATGGCGATGGGTACAAGCTTTCGGACGAACTCGAAGACCAGATTGAAGAATGTATCAAGAGGGAGAATGCCGACATTCCTAAACCCATTGGTTCCAGAATCGGGAAGATAAAGTACAGAAGGGATGTAGTGGATGAATATATAAATCATTCTATCAAGCAGATTCATACCTCCCTTGATGGCTTGAAGGTTGTGGTAGATTGCGCTGAGGGGGCTTCGTATCTGACTGCGGTTGAAGCGCTTAAGGAATTAGGGGCTGAAGTCATCCCTATTCACAACAATCCCGATGGTACGAATATCAATGCCAATTGCGGCTCTACTCATTTGGAAGAGCTTTGTGCCAGAGTGGTCATGGAGAAGGCGGATTTAGGCCTTGCTTTCGATGGGGACGCTGACAGGCTTCTGGCTGCCGATGAAAATGGCAGAAGCGTCAATGGCGATGAAATCATGGCGATAATCGGTAATCACATGATGGAAAAGGGGAGCCTTCGCAATAATACCATTGTGGTAACAGTCATGACCAATTTAGGCTTCATCCTGATGGCTAAGGAAAAAGGTATAAATGTTGAACAGACTAAGGTTGGAGATCGGTATGTACTAGAGCGTATGCAGGAGATTGGCGCGTCGCTCGGGGGAGAGCAGTCCGGGCATATAATTTTCCTGGACGAAAATACGACTGGCGATGGGCTTTTGACCGCTCTCCATTTGATGGAAGTCTTGAAAGAGACAGGTAAACCCTTATCTGAGCTATCAAAGATCATGACAATTCTGCCCCAATCTTTGCATAATGCCTCAGTACCAAATCATAAGAGAAATTCCTATATGGAATATGATGAAGTGAGGGAGGCTATAGAAAAACTGGAAGCTAAGTATGCTGGGGAGGGAAGAGTCCTTATTAGACCATCGGGGACTGAACCCCTTGTAAGGGTCATGATTGAAGGAAAGAATCAAAAGGAGATTGATAACGATGCGAGATCGCTTGCAGATCTCATTGAAAAAATGTGCCTATAATAGGAGGAATTTGAAATGATTAGCCAGAAGGTTGTTATAAAAAACCCCACAGGCTTGCATTTGAGGCCTGCGGGCATTTTGTGCAAAGAAGCTATGGAATTCAAATCAATGATTACGTTCCGTTTTAGGGACAGCACAGCAAATGCTAAGAGCGTTCTCTCAGTGCTCGGAGCCTGTGTGAAATGCGGCGATGAGATTGAGCTTATCTGCGAGGGCGAAGATGAAGAAAAGGCAATGAACGCCCTTATTAACGCTATAGAGAGCGGTCTTGGCGAGTGAGTTTTGGAAAATGGCCTCCTTACGAGGTGGTGTCATTTGTAATCGTAAGCTTAAGAGGCTTCTTGGAATATAAATAAAATGAGAGAGTCATGATCGTCCAAAAGTAAACCGTCATAAAAATTGGAAAATAGTATTTGAAATAGGATGCAGGCGCCAAAATGAATACTATGAAGGCATGGCAGCAGAGTCCCATGCACATGAAAAAGGTATAGTACTCTCTCTTTATAATTGAAAAAAGTAGGAATACTAAGAGGAGCGTAAAGGGAATGTATAGATTATAAGAAATAGTCTTTACAATGCTTATCAAAAAATAGGCAAAGCCCTTGGCTCCTTCTTCTTTCCACTCTATTCTGTAGGGAAGAGCGGCATAGTTGAAAGCCCCGATCCTAGTCCTTATAAACACATCCGGATTATTTAGAAATATATTTCTGCAACCTTCAGTATAGGCCTCATAATCTTCAGCTTCTGTATTTTCTTTGAGTCCGGTATATCCGGGATAGTATAAGATCAGCACATCCTCATAATTGATATCCTTCAAATCTTGATTTATCGCATCTAGTACACCCAAATCCAGGTAACGCCCAACCTTCTCTATGTCCTCGGCATTTTTTTCTTTATCAAGTCCGTTTCTCCACATATTTGTTATGGTATAGGCATAAAAGGGACCCATTCGGTTTTCTGCCTGGTCATTCATTCGATTAGGTATAAGTCCGTACTGCGGGATAGAAACTAGATATTGACAAAGAATTGAAAAAACAAATATCTGAAAAATATATTTACGAGTCCTGTAGAAAGGATATGCAATAATTAATAAGATGGGCACAAGTAAGCTAAGGTAGATGCCCTCGGTTCTCCATTGGGTTAAAATAGCAGAGAGGAGGATTAAAGCTGCAGATTTTATGGTAGAAGGTGCCTTCCCTGATATTTTATCAATGAAAAGGACATAAAGCATAAACAAATAGAGCAAAAAATATACAGGGATTCTATGTGCGCTTGTGGTATAAGCAAGTACGGGAGGGAGAAGAAAAGGAAGATACATTAACCTGCTCCATTTGGACTTAGTCAATTCCTCCATTCTAAGCACGGAATATGCGCAGGTGAAGACTTGGATTCCGACCTTGAATAGGATGGGACCCAAGAATGATGGAATCAGCATCATGCAGATAATGTAATAGTAGGTTGTCAGATAATAGAACCATTTATAGGACGCTAATTTTTTAGCCTCCTCGAATATTAGTTTTTCATCATTTGAGAGAAAACCCTGGGGGAGCTTGAAAATCAAGACTGCCGCAATGGGAATTAGATAGGGGATAGCGAGTTTAATGAGCCGCTTTAAACGAGGACTATTCTTGATACTTAAAAAGAAAGACCAAAGGGCGATTAGCAGGGCTCCCAGAAGAATTTTACAAATTATATAATTAAAAGGTTCTTCAAGCGGAGATACTGTGAATATGAGCTTATCGGTAAAAAAGGTCAGTGCCCAATGAATTAGAGCTATAATTAATGATATTTTATTAATTCGCATAATAATTAAAAAATCACCTTATGGCAATCAGACTTCACTTTTGAGTGCTCATCATGCCATAAGGTATTAATAAAATTCTATTTAGGACGGTTATAGTTAATTAAGCAGCCATCCAGAATAATTTGCCTTTCATTTTGGGTAAGCTGTCCCAAAGATAGGCTAAATTCCTTGAGTTCGTTTTGATGTACAACAAAAGCCTTAATATTTTCCTGTACATTTTCGATTGCACTCTTAATTTCTGGGATAAAGATATAGTCCAGATTCTTGAAAGGGAGGTCTTTATCTTTAATGACAAAAGGCAGCATGCCCCAATTGATCAAATTTGAACGATATCTTTTGGTGGCATATTCATGGGCTATATTTGCCCATCCCCCCAGCACCTTTTGACAGGAAGCCGCCTGTTCTCTTGCAGAACCATCCCCCGGCTTAATTGCAAAGATTGTGGAGCCAATGCCGGTATTCTTGAAATCGGTTTCTGGAAAACGGCTTAAAATGAGGGTCCAGGCCTGTTTTAATTCTGGATCTTCATCAATCCTGGATTGAATACTATTATTATTGGTCTCAATATCCTGCTCTCGTATTTCTTCTATTTCTTTTACGGCCTTTGCTCTGCCAACGTATTCAGGATCTTTCCTGGACAAGGTGAACTCAGCCAAGCCCAATGGGTTAGACCTGTATGATGAGGTTTCACCAGAGGGAATGAGTTCATCTGTAGTAGTGACCGGATCATGAATCTCAGATACGACCCTTAAAAGAAGGTTATCCGTGAGTGAACACATTTTAGGCCAATCCTTAATATTGGGTCCTAAGATTAACTCTTCATCGCTTTGAGGCTTATTCTTTGAGTCAAAGACTCGTTTTTTATAAATCTCGGAATCGAAGAAATATTTATGGGGCTTGACCTTACCCTCAATATTCAGGACATCCGTTGCAGCCGTGAGATAGCCCTTATTGGCCGCTGTTGCAGCGATAGACCTTGCATCCATCAATGCCACACTGGCTATCTGGCCTTGCTGTACCTTTGAACCCTCTCGATTCGGGAAATTCCTTGTAGAATGTCGAATAGAGAAAGCGCCATTTGCCGGCGTATCCCCTGCACCGAAGCAGGGACCGCAGAAGCAGGTCTTGATTACAGCACCCGAGTCAATGAGTTTGGAAACGGACTTATTCTTGACAAGTTCGGCATAAATTGGCATAGATGCAGGATATACTGAGAGAGTGAAGGCATCGAACCCAATATCTGAAGACTCCAATATATCGGCAGCGGCGCAGATATTCTCGAATCCGCCTCCTGCACAGCCAGCAATTATGCCTTGATCAGTGAGAAGCCGTCCATCTTTGATTTTTGAATGTAGGTCGAAATCCACCTTTGAGCCAAAAGAGACTCTAGCGTCCTTTTCTACGATGTTCAGGATGTCTGCAAGGTTCTTATTGACCTCTTCAATAGTGTAGGCATTGGAGGGATGGAAAGGCATTGCGATCATTGGCTTGATCTCAGAAAGATTCACGCAAATGATCTCATCATAGTAAGCCGTATTTTTAGGCTTCAGCTCTTTGTACTCCGATTCCCTGCCATGAATCTCATAGAACTCCTGGATTATCTCATCTGTTTGCCAAATTGAGGATAGGCAGGTAGTCTCTGTTGTCATGACATCTATGCCAATGCGGAAATCAGCGGAAAGATTGGCAATGCCAGGCCCCACGAATTCCATGACTTTGTTCTTTACTATACCGTCCTTAAAAACGGCTCCAATTATTGCAAGAGCCACATCCTGGGGACCCACTCCAGGGACAGGCTCTCCCGTGAGATAGATGGCAGCGACTTCAGGATAGTCAATATCATAGGTCTGCCCTAGAAGCTGCTTAACGAGCTCAGGCCCTCCCTCTCCAATTGCCATAGTTCCAAGGGCTCCATATCTGGTATGTGAGTCCGATCCAAGAATCATCTTTCCGCAGCCAGCGAGCATTTCCCTTGCATATTGATGAATTACTGCCTGGTGTGGAGGAACATAGACTCCGCCATATTTTTTTGCGGCTGAAAGACCGAAAACATGGTCATCTTCGTTAATAGTCCCGCCAACCGCACAGAGAGAATTGTGGCAATTCGTAAGGACATAGGGGATGGGAAAATGATTTAGTCCAGACGCCCTGGCTGTCTGAATTATTCCCACATAGGTAATATCATGACTTGTAAGACAGTCAAACTTAATATTGAGCTTGGAATCATCCCCGGACTTATTGTGTGAAGTGAGTATTGAATAGGCTATGGTACCATTGATTGCGTCCTTTTGGTCAAAGGAACCTGCCCCGGATGGGGCATTGCTCCCATCCTTAAGGCTTATCTCAGTTCCATTGATCAAATAACCACCGCCACGATTAATCTTTATGGCTTCAGTCATCCAGCATCCTCCCTGAATCATTGCTTGCTTTTGATTTTACATCTACGCTTTGCAAGTGCCAGATGTCCCTTACATATTCCTCAATAGTTCTGTCTGAGGAGAACTTCCCTGAGCTGGCTATATTGATAATAGCTTTTTTTGCCCAAAGAGCCTGGTCCCGATAGACTTTTTCGACCTTTTCCTGTACGGCCGCGTAAGCCCTGAAATCCTTGAGGATGAAATAGGCATCGGCCTTGTCGGTGCATTGTGTGTTTAAGAGAGAATTATATAGGTCTCTGAAGAGCTCAGGATTATTCTTTGAATAAGTCCCATTTATGAGCTGGGTAAGTACAGTCCTGATATCCTGGTCATTATTGAATATGTCCATTGGATTGTATCCGCCGTTTCGCTCATATTCAATGACTTCATCGGCTGTGAGTCCGAAAATGAACATATTGTCATGCCCTGCCTCATCGGCCATTTCCACGTTTGCGCCATCCAAGGTTCCGACTGTGAGAGCCCCATTGAGCATGAATTTCATGTTCCCTGTCCCTGAAGCCTCCCTTGAAGCCGTTGAGATCTGCTCTGAAACATCCGCAGCGGCAAAGAGCAGCTCGGCATTTGAGACCTTATAGTCTTCAATAAAGACGACCTTGATCTTGCCCTTTATTGAGGCATCGTTATTGATTACTGCCCCAACATTATTTATGAGCTTGATAATCAGCTTCGCATTCCTGTATCCGGCCGAAGCCTTTGCGCCGAAGATGAAAGTACGTGGGTAGAAGTCCATTTCGGGGTGCTCTTTAATCTTATTATACAGATACATTACGTGGAGGATATTCAAGAGCTGCCTTTTGTACTCATGAAGCCTCTTAGCCTGCACATCGAAAATTGAACGAGGATCCACCTCGATCCCATTATGGTCCAAAATGTACTTTGCGAGACGCTGCTTATTCTGGAATTTGATATTCAGGAATTCGCTCTGGGCTTTCTTGTCGTCCGCATAGACCTTGATGCCGTTAATCTTCTTTAGATCCGTGATCCAATCAGGCCCCACATGATCTGTCACCCATTGCGCCAGGAGGGGATTCGCATGAAGCAGGAACCGCCTCTGGGTGATTCCATTTGTCTTATTGTTAAACTTTTCTGGCATCATCTCAAAGAAGTCCTTTAATTCACGCTTCTTCAAAATGTCGGTATGAAGCTGCGCAACGCCATTGACTGAGAATCCGGCGCAAATCGCGAGATAAGCCATCCTGACTTGTCCATCGTAGATTATGGCCATATTTCTCATCTTTTCCTGGTTATTAGGATACTTCTCGGTGATCCTCAGGCAGAAGCGGCGATTGATTTCCTCGACGATCTGATAAATCCTGGGCAGAAGCCTGGAGAAGAGCTCGATCGGCCATTTCTCAAGGGCTTCGCTCATGATGGTATGATTCGTGTAGGCGCAGGTCTTTGTAGTGACACTCCAGGCCTCGTCCCAGGTAAGCTCGTATTCATCCATCAATATGCGCATGAGCTCAGGGATTGCGACCGTAGGATGGGTATCATTTAGCTGGAAGACGTTCTTTTCTGCAAATTTCCTGATATCATCATGCTTACGCATATATTTCGCCACAGCTTCCTGGACAGAAGCGGAGATGAAGAAGTATTGCTGCTTCAAGCGAAGCTCCTTGCCGGCATAATGATTGTCATTAGGATAGAGGACCTCGACGATATTGCGGGCCAGGTTTTCCTGCTCGACGGCCTTATGATAATCGCCCTTATCAAAGGAATCCAACTGGAAGCTGTCCACGGGCTCCGCATCCCAGATTCGTAAGGTATTCACGACACCGTTACCATAGCCGGTGACAGGCATATCGTAAGGCACGGCCATGACTGACTGATATCCGTCCTGGATAAAGTGGTTGCGGCCATTGGAGTCAGTCTCGACCCTAACGAAGCCGCCGAACTTGATTTCTTTCTTGTATTCTCTGCGGCGGAGCTCAAATGGATAACCGTCCCTTAACCAATCATCGGGAGCCTCTATCTGATATCCGTCTCTGATCTGCTGCTTGAACATCCCGTAGCGATACCTGATTCCGCAGCCATAGGCGCTATAGCCGCCTGTCGCAAGGGAATCAAGGAAGCAGGCGGCAAGCCGCCCGAGGCCTCCATTTCCGAGGGCGGGATCCGGTTCCTGATCCTCTATCGTATCGATATTCAGCCCCATCTCATCCAGGGCTTCCCTCACTTCTTGATATTCGCAGAGGTTTATAAGGTTGTTTCCCAAGGCTCGTCCCATCAGGAACTCCATTGAGAGATAATAGACCGTTTTTGGGTCCTCTTTTTCATATGCCTGCTGTGTCGCCATCCAGTTTTCGATTATGCTGTCCTTGACCGTATAGCATACAGCTTGGAAAAGCTGCTGTTCATCAGCCTCTTTTAAGGTCTTGCGGAAGAGCACTCTCACGTTTTCTTCAACAGATTTCTTGAATTTCGCTTTGTCGAACTGTTTCTTTTGCACCATACTTTGAATAAATACCTCCTAAGAATCTAGATTAATCGAGCCATTAGACTCGCAGATAACTTGACAGTGACAGTAAAGGCACTAAATATATGCGTTTACTATAATTTCAGCAACGCCGCCAGGGGCGGTGTGCGGCCGGCGCAATGGGAACGAATTAATTCGTTTACTATAATTTCTCTACCTGAAGGGTGACATTTTCTCCATTCATGTTCCAATCTTTGATGAAGCCTTTATCGTTATCCGTTATATTGGACACGATTTGATCTGCCATGGCTTCTTTTTTAACGAACGCAGAGTTTCTTTCAAGAATCCCGGCGATTTTCTCGTTTCCGGATGAAGAAATGCGGATTTTATCCATGACCTCAAATCCGGCTTCCCTCATCATGGTCTGTAGCTTAGAAATGATCTCACGAACCATCCCCTCTTCCAGCAGCTCGTCTGTAAGCACCGTATCCAAGGCTACAGAGACCTTTCCATCACCCTCTGTCACGAAGCCTTCTCGGCTCTTCTCAGATATGTCCACATCTTCGTTTTTGAGGGCGATTCCCTGACCTTCTACAGTGAGAATGAATTCACCGTTGGCCTTTAGAGACTCAACTGCCGCTGTAGCATCTATTTTTTCGAGCTCAGCCTTGATCTTATTTGTAAGCTTTCCGTATTTTGCGCCAACAGCCTTGAAATTAGGCTTAATAATGTAAGAAGTAAGCCCTCCCATCGAAGAAGCCAATTCTACGGCCTTAACGTTTAGTTCATCCTTGATTATATTTTGATAAAAGTCCGATATCTCGCCCGTGGACTGAACTATCATCCTGGAAAGCGGCTGTCTATTCTTGATATTGCAGGCGTTCCTGGCAGACCTGCCTAGCGCGACTATTGTCTGGATAAAGCCCATATCCTCTTCAAGCTTCTTGTCGATGAATTCTTCGCTTGCCACGGGATAGTCGCATAGATGGATTGCCTCTTTTGCGGACTTGTCCAGATTTATCACGAGATTTTGATAAATCTGCTCGGCCATGAAGGGTATCATCGGGGCTGCGGCCTTCGATATCTCTGTAAGGCAGGTATACAGGGTCATGTAGGCGTTTACCTTGTCCTGTTCCATTCCCTTAGCCCAATAACGCTTGCGGCAGAGCCTGACATACCAATTCGAGAGCTCGTCCACGAAGGCCTCGAGGAGCTTTGCGGCTTCAGTAATCTTGTATTTATCCAGGGCCTCATCCGTTTCCTTGATGCAGGTATTTAATCGGGACAGTACCCATCTGTCCATGATTGGCAGAGAATCCATATCAAGTTTGTGCTTTGTGGCATCGAATTCATCGATATTTGCATAGAGTACATAGAAGGCATAGGTGTTCCATAGGGTGCCCATGAATTTCCTTTGCCCCTCCATGACTGCGAGATCGTGGAAACGATTTGGAAGCCATGGCGCACTGTTGCTGTAGAAATACCACCTTATCGCATCGGCCCCGAAGCGGTTCAAGGCATCGAAGGGATCCACGGCATTGCCCTTTGATTTGGACATTTTATTCCCATCTGCGTCAAGGACCAGTCCCATCACTATGACATTTTCATAGCAGGGTGAATCAAAAAGCAGGGTGGATTCGGCAAGCAGGGAATAGAACCATCCACGGGTCTGATCCACGGCTTCAGAGATAAAGGCTGCCGGATACTGTGCCTTGAAAGTCTCTTGATTCTCAAAGGGATAGTGATGCTGCGCGAATGGCATGGCGCCTGAATCGAACCAGCAATCAATGACTTCTGGAACCCTCTTCATATCTGCCCCGCACTTGGGACATTTGCAAGTGATTTCATCGATGAAGGGACGGTGCAGCTCGACAGTCTTTGCTTTTTCATTTTGAGAAAGTTTATAGAGCTCATCCCTGGAACCTATAGACTCCCTGTGTCCGCACTCCGCGCACTCCCATATGTTCAAGGGAGTCCCCCAATAACGGTTTCTGGAAATCGCCCAATCCTGTATATTCTTCAGCCATTCTCCGAATCTTCCTGTCCCAATCGTGGGAGGGATCCAATTTATCTGGTCGTTATTCTTTAAGAGATTATCCCTCATCTCTGTCATCTTTATGAACCAGGACTCTCTGGCATAGTAGATCAGAGGGGTGTCGCATCTCCAGCAGAAGGGATAATCATGCTCAAATTTGGGGGCTGAAAATAGAAGCTTCCTTTTATCCAGGTCCTTCAATACCTCGGGATCGGCATCTTTAATGAAAAGTCCCGCAAAAGGGGTTTCTTCTTTCATGAGGCCCTTTTCATCGACAAATTGAATCAAGGGAAGGTCATATTTGCGTCCGACCCTTGCATCGTCCTCACCGAATGCAGGCGCAATATGGACTATACCAGTACCATCGTCCATAGTGACATAGGTGTCACAGACTACGAAATGAGCCTCCTTCTTCTGTCTTTCGGCCTCTTTTCCAGTGCAGTCAAAAAGCGGGACATAGGAGAGATGTTCCAGCTCAGTTCCTTTGCAGCGAGAGATCACCTCATAGGGCTTTTCTTCGGACTCGTCCTTATCTTTTTTCAAGGCTCCTAAGACCTTGTCTGCCAGGGCTTCTGCCAAAATGTAGGTGAAGCCGTCAATTGCCTTGACCTTTATATAGGACTCATCAGGATTTACGCAAAGAGCCACGTTTGAAGGAAGGGTCCAGGGAGTGGTAGTCCAAGCCAATATGTACGCCTCTTCGTCCCTTACCTTAAAGCGGGCTACCGCAGACCTTTCTTTTACAGCCTTATAGCCCTGTGCGACCTCATGGCTGGAGAGCGGTGTCCCGCACCTGGGGCAGTATGGGACTACCTTAAAGCCCTTATAGAGGAGCTTCTTATCCCAGATCTGTTTCAAAGCCCACCATTCGGACTCGATATATTCATCCTCGTAAGTGACATAGGGATTCTCCATATCGGCCCAGAAGCCGACCTTTTCGGAGAAATCCTCCCACATTCCCTTATATTGCCAAACGGACTTCTTACACTCCTGAATAAAAGGCTCCAGACCGTATTTTTCAATCTGGTCCTTCCCCTCTATCCCAAGCTTCTTTTCGACCTCCAGCTCCACCGGCAGGCCATGGGTGTCCCAGCCGGCCTTTCTAGGGACATAGTAACCTTTCATAGCCCTGTAGCGAGGTATCATGTCCTTTATCACGCGAGTCAGGACATGGCCGATATGGGGTTTTCCATTGGCAGTAGGAGGCCCGTCATAAAAGGTATAGGTCGGGGCCCCCGCTTTCTGCCTTTGTTCCATTGATTTCTTGAATATGCCATTCTTTTTCCAAAATTCAGAAACGGCATTTTCACGGTCAACAAAATTTAAATCTGTTGTGACTTTCTCGTGCATTAATTTAGAAGTTTCCTTTCATGTCATTTATTTCATCTGATTTAAGAGACTGATCTTCATGTCATATAGCTTGGGAGAGAGATCTACATAGACTTTATGCGGATTTACCAGCCTTCGAGTTTCGTCCCATAGCGTGGATAGTTCAGAGACACAATTCTCTCTTATTTCCATGACTGAAGGAGACTCATAGACCGATTTGCCCTCATCGAAGATTGGAATCATGATTTCTCTCAGTGAAAAAGTGCCTTTTCTCAACAGGGTCTTCTTCCAGGTCTCATTGGGGTCAAAGATTTCTATATCCGTATCCTCACTGTAGTCTTCATCCTCAAGGCAGATCAGATCGGCCTTCACCTTATGGTCAGGCTCGTCATAGATCCTGAATATCTTTTTATTCCCGGGATTCGTGACCTTTTCGGTGTTCTCTGAAAGCTTGATCTTTGGAATAAAGTCCCCACTTTGGGACTTTATTGCCGCAAGCTTATACACTCCGCCGAATGCTGGCCAACCCTTTGAAGTTATGAGGTTGGTTCCTACGCCCCAGCTGGAAATCTTTGCGTTCTGTACCTTCAGCGAATCGATAAGGAATTCATCCAGGTCATTCGATGCAGAGATGATAGCGTCGGTATATCCGGCATTATCCAGCATAGTGCGCGCTTTCTTTGAGAGGTAGGCGAGGTCGCCGGAATCAATTCTGATCCCATATTTTGCGGGACGGATGCCCTTTTCCTTTAATTCATCGAAAACCTGTATTGCATGCGGGATCCCGCTGTCCAAAGTATCATATGTATCAACAACGAAGAGGCAGGAATCAGGATAGATTTCAGCGTATTTCCTGAAAGCTGTAAGTTCATCCGGAAAACTCATGACCCATGAATGGGCGTTTGTCCCCAAAACGGGAATATCGAATAACTGTCCTGCGAGTACGTTTGATGTACCTATACAGCCTCCTATAACAGCCGCTCTGGCTCCGTATATTCCGGCATCAGGCCCCTGGGCTCTTCTGAGTCCGAATTCCATTACTCCATCTCCCCTGGCAGCATAGCATACTCTGGAGGCCTTCGTAGCGATCAGGCTTTGATGATTGATGATTGTGAGTATAGCGGTTTCGATGAGCTGAGCCTGCATTATTGGGGCTATGACCTTGACAAGGGGCTCGCGTGGGAAGACGACGGTGCCCTCAGGGATGGCCCAAATAGATCCGGTGAATTTGAAGGTCTTGAGATAGGTTAGAAAATCCTCATCGAATATTTTTAGGGATCTAAGATAAAGTATGTCTGAATTACTGAAGCTGAGTCCTTTAATGTATTGGATAAGCTGATCCAATCCGGCCATTATGGCATAGCCTGAGTCCTGTGGATTGGTTCGATAGAACATATCAAAAATAACAGTGTCGTTGGCGTTTTCATTCCTGAAATAGCCTTGCATCATAGTGAGTTCATAAAAATCCGTGAGTAGGGTGAGATTTTGTCTGTCCATTTTTGGTACCTCATAGGTGAGAGACTTGCTGCAACAAAAGCTTATTATAACATAGAATTACTGTCTTTTTCCACAGAAAAAGCTGTCCATTCATTATCACTTATATTATCGACGACTTTAAGACCCTCTGCTGCGAATACGCTTCTCATATAATCGGCTTTTTCCAATATGATTCCGCTCGTTATGTAAATTCCGTTTAGGCTTAATAGGTCCGGAATCAAGGGGGATAGCTTCGTAAGTACGTCTGGGAGGATATTGGCGATTATTATGTCGAAAGGCCCTTTGGCCTTGACCTTTTTTCTCAGATCCAAGTCCTCTATTATGTCGCCTATATAAAGCTCGAAATCCCTGTCCGTGAGAGAGTTCGCTTTAAGATTGTCATTTGCGGCGTCTATTGCCGATGAATCGATGTCTGTGGCTACAGCCTTTTTCATCCCAAAGAGAAAGGCCATTACTGAGAGAATGCCGCTGCCGGTCCCGATGTCGAGGAGAATGCCGTCTTTCACAGCGTGTTTTTCCAGGAGCTTCATCGCGAGGCTGGTGGATTCATGCGCGCCTGTGCCAAAGGCGGCGCCGGGGTCCGTGCGCACTAGATAGTCGTGCCTTTTGCCGCTTTCGGGCTCTTCCCAAGAGGGCACGAAATAGGCTGACTTACCATCTGGAAATTCAATCGTGAAGCTGGAAAAATATTGTTTCCAATTATTGATCCAGTCCTGATCCTCGGTCTCAGATACAGAAATTGAAGCTTCGCCTATATCCATATTGGTCTTAAGTCCATCTAGAAGCTCTTGTAACCTTTGTTCCATGTCCTGGTTTTCATTTGCCTTTGAGTCCAGATAGAAGCTCACGAAAGCCACTCCATCGGGAACCTCGTTCTCGGGAAGGCTTTCCAGGTAAGTCCCGGCTGTCCACGTATCAAGCGGTACTTCGCCGTCCTCGATCTCTATGCCGTCAATGCCAAGGTCAGACAGCAGGTCGCCTAAGATGTCTGTAGCCGTTTTCAAGGTCTTGATCCTATATTTGATGTATTTCATTTTTGTCTCCTGGATAATCAAAAAGTAAAGAACCGCAGGAAAATATGTTTTCAAGCAGTTTTAATTACAGTATAGCATAATTAGCCAACTTTATGAAAAGCTCCTTTCCTTGACAGCAAACATTACTCATGAAATAATCTTGAACCATGAAGGATTTTTTGTATAGAGCCCTCGCATTCATAATGGTATTCCTGATATCTTTGATGGTATTCGGAAAGCTCCTTAATCAAAGGACAACAGAGATTACCGAGAAGCTTTCTGAAGCCACTCTTCCTACGGCAGCGGTGATTTTCAGGGGAATGGAAATCAATCTCATGCATGGGATTTCTAAAGATATGGATATAAGCACGATGAGAGATGGTCTTTCTCCGCTTAATGAGGACCGGAGCCTGGATATCATTATCCATAAATACGGCGCAAGGATAGACGGTTTGGTCTATGAAGTCCGTTCAATGGATGGAAGCCGTTTGGTGGAGCGTACCCCGGTTTCGGAATACATTGATTCCGAGGAAGAAATCCATGCCTCTCTTCCGATTAAGGATTTGATCGAAGAAAAAAGAGAATATATGCTGTCCCTCATATTGGACTTGGAAGATGGTGAGGAAATCACTTACTATACCAGGGTGATTCATGACAAAGATCTGCCGGCCTACTCATATCTGTCTTTCGCTAAGAATTTTTCAGAAGCCACCTTTGATAAATATAAGGCGAGTTCAATAGTGAGCTACCTTGAAAGCAATGAGTATGGGGACAATTCCACCTTTGCCCACGTGGATATACATTCCAGCTTACAGCAGGTGACTTGGGGGGATTTGAAGGTGAAGGTGCCGGACTATGTGGATTTAAAGGTCTGCGAAATGGACGGAAGCTTCTCTACCATGGTGCTGAATTACAGGATAAGGGAGGAAGGAGAGGAGGGGAGACGACTTTATAATGTAAAAGAGTATTTCAGGACGAGATACACTAAGGATAGGATGTACCTTCTGGATTATAAAAGGGACACGGATGAGATATTTAATCCTGAGAGTGAAGGTGTCTTTGTCAATGACAAGATTATGCTTGGGATAACTGGCAGAAATGTGGACATAGTCGAAAACGCTGACGGAGGGGTGGTGACTTTCGTGGCAAACGGGTCACTTTACTCATATAGAAACAGTGACTCGAGGACAGTAAGGGTATTTTCTTTTCTGAACCCCGATGATGAAGATGAGAGGGACTATTTCGACAATCATGGGATCAGGATACTTAACGTGGATGAAACGGGCAATATCCGATTCATGGTATACGGATACATGAATAGAGGCAGGCATGAGGGAGAAGTTGGGATTTCTGTTTATTTTTTCAATAGTGCCTTGATTCAATTGGAAGAGGAATTATACATTCCCTATGAGAAATCCTGGAATATGCTAAAGGCTTCCCTGAAGAAGCTCTCTTATTCAGGAGCGGGGAATGTCCTGTACATATATTTGAACCGATCAGTTTATAGGATTGACCTTATGGACTTATCTGAAGCCGCTCCTATCGCACAGAAGCTGCCATATGACAGCTTGGTTGTCTCTAAGAGCAACAGGATGGCGGCTTGGCGGGGAGAGGATGAAAAAAGCATTTTTTGCCTGGATCTTTACGATGGAAGCATACGCATGATAGAAAGGGAAGGGGCTAGCTGCTGGCCTTTGGGATTCATGGGCGAAGATTTGGTCTATGGGGTTTCAGAGGCCGAGCCGGCTTATACCACTTATTCAGGCATTTCTTTTAGTCCCATGTATGAGATTCTTATAGAAGATAGCGATGGGGAAGTCTTAAAGTCCTATCATCAGCCCGGGGTGCTTGTAAACGAGATAGACATTGACAAAGATGGGATCGTGCTTCATCGCATAAGTTCCGGAGAGAGCCTGGCTATTCTTCCAGACGATAGAATCGAGAGTCATAATCAGGATAACATGGAGAAAAACGCAATTACTGTAGCGGTGACTCCCGATAGAGAGAATGTAGTGGAGATATCCGTTGCCAACAGGATTACCTCCAGCGCAATAAGGGTAGTGACGCCGGAGGAAGTCTTATTCCAGGGTGAACGAGAGCTGTCTCTCCCTCAAAGCGATTTGGAGCAGCAGCTCTATTATTGCTATTCTTATGGCAATATAACCGATGTATTCAGCAGGCCGGGAGAGGCGGTTAGCGCCGCGGAGCGATCGGATGGGACTGTAATCAATGGGAAGCAGGAGAGTATTTGGACAAAAGGCGAGAGGGCGGTTAGTGTCACGATAAAGGATATGGAAGAAGCGAAAGAGATTGATATGCCGTCAGGCCCCGCGGAGAATGCTATCTCTGCCGCCTTGGACAGTATATTGAGGCATGAAGGCGCTTCGATTAAAACAGCCCCTCTTTTGACCCAGGGCATGACCGCAGTAGAGATCTTATCGACCTATATACAGGACTCTGATGTATTGGATTTGGGCGGCTGTTCCTTGAGCAGCGTTTTATACTATGTGAATCAGAATAATCCTGTCCTGGTGACAATGGGGCCCGATGATACTTTATTGATAATCGGGTACGACGCGCAAAATGTGCTTGTTTTCAATCCTAAGATGGGCATCGTCCAAAAACAGGGACTGAACGATTCGGCCGCGCTTTTCGCCGCCCAGGGAAATCCTTTCATATCATACAAGAAAAGCCCCTATTAGGGGCTTTTCTTAACTTCCGTGCCGAAGGCAGCGCTTGTTGCAGGGGAGACGCGGGGAGCTTAATCCAGGTCCTCGCCGTCCCTGTAGCGCTTAACCAGAGACTGAATCCTGTTTATGGGATTCAGCAGGTCGCTGATGGAGGAATCATGATTCAATGTGTCAATAATGAATGCGATGTACTTGCTCATGTCGCAGGAAATATAATATTCTCGGTTCAATAGCTCCTGCGGCTGATAGATGCAATTAGTAGTGAGAATCTTTGTTATCAGCCCGTCCCTATGAGCCTTGTCGAATTCTTCCAAGCCCTTTGTGAAGAGCCCGAAGGTAGCCATCAGATAAATCCGACCGGCTTGCATGCGTTTCAATTCCCTGGCTACGTCCAAGGCCGTTTCTCCGGAAGAGATCATATCGTCGACGACAATGCAATCCTTGCCCTTTACAGATGACCCTAAGAACTCATGAGAAATTATTGGATTCTTACCATCTATCAAACGGCTGTAGTCCTTCTTTTTATAGAAAGTGCCGAGATCCAGCCCCAATACGTTGGCCAAATAGATTGCCCTATGCATGCCGGATTCATCAGGGCTGATTATCATCATGTGATCGGAGTCTATATTCAGGCTTTTTACGTTGCAAAGCAAGCCTTTCATGAACTGATAGGCGGGTCTCACGGTATCGAAGCCGCTTAGGGGTATCGCATTCTGGACTCTGGCATCGTGGGCATCGAAGGTCAGGATATTGTCAACGCCCATCCTGACCAGCTCTTGAAGAGCCAAAGCGCAGTCAAGTGACTCCCTGGACTCCCTCGTGAGCCTTCTGCCCTCATAGAGGAAGGGCATGATGACCGTGACCCTCCTCGCCCTGCCGCCTATGGCCCCTATTATTCGTTTTAAGTCTTGATAATGGTCGTCAGGACTCATGTAATTCTTGTGACCACCCATCCGATATGAGATGCTGTAGTTGCAGACATCGACCAGAAGGTAGAGATCCATCCCCCTGACAGACTGCCCTATGACCCCCTTGGCTTCACCGGTGCCAAAACGAGTAATGGCAGAATCAATCATATAGGTGTTTCTTTGATAGCCCTCATAAGCAAGAGAACCTTGGTGCTCACTCTTTCTTTCAGTCCTCCAATCGACAAGGTAGCGGTCTACCTGCTTGCATAGAGATTCGCATCCGGATAGGGATATCACTCCTAATTTTCCATATGGAAGCCCTTCTAATTTCCTTTTACCTTCGTGTACTGACATTTTCACTATTAATCCCTCACAGTGTTCTTAAGCCGTATGTCCGCACTATAGAATGCGTACACATCATAACCGCCAAGCAATCTAGACATAGCCCTTTCTGAATAAGTGTCCAAAAGGCTTTCCAAGGATAAATTAGTTGAAATCAGAGTTGGCTTATGCCTCTCGTTCCTCTCATTTATAATAATGAAGAACTGGGACATCGTGAAAGAATTGCTGCTTTCGGTGCCTAAGTCATCAATTATTAATAAATCCGCTCCAAATATGTCTTTGTATGAATTAATCTCCTCGGTATTGTCCATTCCGCGGTTGAACGTATGGTTGGAGATCATTTTGAACAGATTATAGGATGTAAAATAAAGTACATTGAATCCTTTGTCTAAAAGAGCCTTTGCGATGCAATTCGTAAGGAAGGTCTTCCCGCTGCCAATATTGCCGATAAAAAGCAGGTTCCGGTAAACCGTATCGAACTCGTCCACGAAAGCTATTGCTCCATTGTAAGCCCTTTTCATCTCATCGCGGACATTCTCGGAGTATACTTCCGGGTCATAGGTAGAAAAATTCTCGCGAGATAAGACCTCCATGATGCCCGATTCATCGTACAGAGCATCTATGAGCTTTTTTTGGAGACAATGGCACCTTCCGAAAGGGGTAAATCCAGTATCCATGCAATTAGGGCAATCATACTGTATCTCCAATGCGTTCGGGCTAAGCCCATGCTCCCTGAGGAGCTTAGCGCGTCTGTCAGCCAGGTCTGAAATCTTCAAATCCAAGCCTTTAAGGGCCTCGTCGTTGCCCTCGATATAGCGTCTGGCAGAATCTGAGGAAACGTGGATTATCTCCTGCTCCAGCGCCTTAAGGCCTGGAATCTTGCTAAAGAGCCTTTCCTTGAATTTCCTGGCGATTATAGTGTTTTTCATGCGCTTCTTATCGTACTCACGCATTATCTCATCATACTTGCTGTCAGGTAGAGCCATTTTTCACCAGCTTCCGTTCCAATTCCGCAAAATCGTAGGTGCGCTCCTGGAAGTTCCTGGGAGGGTGAGAAGGCCTCTTGAACTGCTTTGAAGAGGGATACTCTATGGTCTTGTCGTGGCGCGCTATCTGGTTTTGCTCAAATTCAAGGTCGAGCTTCTCAATCTCCTCTTTGGTGGAAATATTCCTGGCCTTCCATTTTTTGAGGATAGAATCCGCATACTTGAAGCTGGGAGTTGAAATGGTCTTCATTGTGCGATTCACCGCTTCGAGGATTAAATCCATGCTGAAGCCATACTCATCCTTCCATTTGCGGATAAAATCAATATCCGACTGTACCGGCTTCCTGCCGCCCAGGCCGAAGGCCTTTAAGACCTCATGATATTCTCGGCCGTTCTTGCCTACCAGGGTCTTTGCCTTCTCAATGGTATTAATCCCTTCCTCGGCCCAATTAACCGCGGTCTTTTCAATGTACTTCATGCTCCTGTTACCATTGTTGACACAGTACTCAATGAGGTACTCTATCAGGTCCACAGGAAAATGAAGCTCGTCATACATATAGAGGAGACTGTTCGTATCCGCGAAAGAATTCAAGGGTCTCCCAAGGTAGGCCTCAGTAGTAAATACGAGGTCGCTCACATCCTGCCTTTCCCTGAATTCGTCCAGCTTGTATTGAGGATAAAAGGAGATGGAGTCTTGAGAGGCGGCCGGGCTTAACGACTCTGTTTCGCTCCCAGAGACCATGTTATCGTATTCATCCTTGCTGCTCTCGATAGCCTGCACACCTGCCGCCGGATCATCGCTGGCATACTCATGAGATTCCTCGATATGCGAGGCGTTCGAGCCCTTATCAACGAACTCATTACGGAACCTCGAACTCAAATCGTTCATGCATACAGCGACGATCTGGCCTTCGCTTCTTTCGGCTGAAATCACCTTGAGCCGCTCCCAATAGGCAAGAGAACGCTCTATGTCTCTCTCAGAATAATTAAAAAAATCGGCAAGGCCTGATACAGAGATATCCTCTGTCCCGCCAATGGAACGCAGCAAATAAATATAGACCTTAAGCTGTATCTCGTTCGCATCTTTAATGAACCGGTCAATGAACAGGTTCGAGATACAGGTGGTTCCGGCGTTGGCCTGACTCCTGATAGCAATCTTATCCATGTCCCCTCCCCCGAAAGCACATGAAATGCAAAAATTATGCAAACTGTAGATTTGACGCATAAACGCGTCAACCCTGCCACAAAAAGGACTCGCAAAGTAAGCGTTTCGTGCCCTGCTGTCCGCTTTCAACGGCGCCAGACGCGCTTGGCGCGCCTAAGCGGCACTCAAAATATGCCGCTGGCACATTTTTCAGACTGTTCGCTCGTTTTTGGGGCACAGTCTGAAATTATGAAAAGTTATTCATTTACAGACAGATCCTTAAATTTGGCTCCAAGGAAACAGTATAACTGCGCCATGACTCAAAAGCAAGATACCCCTCCTCTTGTTGGGCTGGGAAATGGCTTAAAGTGGAAATAGTGGATAATGTTAATAAAGGGCTGGGGCTCGTGTCTAAAACAATTCTTTGATTTAGGCGGACTGTGTGGGAAAAATTGTGGAAAATGTGAATAGGTTAATTTGAAATCATGTCATCCCCTATTTTATAGACATCTCCGGCTCCCATAGTTATCAACAGATCCTGGTTGATACAATTTTGTCTTAAAAATTTTTTAATATCTCCAAATTTTGGGATATAGTAAGCCCTGCCGCCTTTTTTGTTTATCTCGCGGGCTAAGATCTCGGAACTGACCCCGAGGGTGTCCGTCTCCCTTGCCGCGTAAATATCCGGAAGGATGACCCTGTCCGCGCTTTTTAGGACATCCGCAAATTCATTCATGAGGGCCTTTGTCCTGGAATAGGTGTGGGGCTGGAATACGCACCAGATCGTGTTGTGGTCCACCTTGTTCGCAGTAGCGAGGGTGGCCTTTATCTCAGTCGGATGGTGGGCATAGTCGTCTATGACTATGGCTCCGGAGCTGGTTTCACCCTTTATCTGGAACCTCCTTGCGGTGCCATGATAATTCATCAATGATTCCCTGATAGTATCAGGGGAGATACAAAGGACTTCCGCCACCGCATAGGCGGCCGCAGCGTTCAGCGCATTATGAAGGCCGGGCACGCTTAGTGTAAGCACCTCGGTCTCGCCCCCCTTCTTATGGAGGGAGAAGGTTGTGCGGGCCTGGGTATCGAATTTGACGTTGTCAATGAAGTAATCGTTCTTGCTGTCCTGTCCAAAGGTGACAATTCTGGCTGGAATATCCCTGCATATCAGAGGGAGACAATCCATATCCCCATTGATGACCAAAGTACCGTTCTCGGGAATCAAGGCGGCGAATTTGTGGAAAGAATCCCGGATGTCCTCTATCCCTGAAAAAAAATCCAGGTGATCGGCCTCTATATTCAGGATTACCCCGACTGTAGGGAAAAACGATAGGAAGCTGTTGGTGTACTCGCAAGCCTCGGAGATGAAGAGGGCGTCGGACCCTGCCTTGAAATTCCCGCCGATGCTCGGGAGCATTCCGCCTATCGAAATCGTGGGATCCTTAGAAGCGGCCAGGGCAATCTCGGAAATCATGCCGGTGGTAGTGGTCTTTCCATGGGTCCCAGCCACGCATAAGCACTCATCATAGGACTTCATTATAAGCCCTAAGAATTCTGCCCTGGACACAAGCTTCAGATTAAGCTTTTTCGCCGCAATCAGCTCGGGATTGTCCTGCTTGATCGCAGCGGTATAGACGACATAATCAGCATCGAGAGGGACGTTGTCGGCACTCTGACCGATAAAGACTTCTGCCCCCAATTCCTTTAGTGTGTTCGTAATGGGACTCTCATTCATGTCGGAACCTGACACTTTAAAGCCCTTATTTAGCAGCAGCTCCGCAATTCCGCTCATGCTTATCCCGCCAATGCCTATGAAATATATGAATTTTTTTTCACTGAAATCCATTCCAGCCCTGATTACCTCCATGATCGCTCAAAAATTCTTTCTATATAATTATACGTTTTGAGCCTTGAAATGGCAAGGAATATGGATTGCGCCGGCTGTCTTTCCAAACATAATTTCATGTGTTATAGTAAGGGAGACATTATATTCGCTTTCCACGAGGTAAAGACCATATGATTAAAAAAGAAATGATTGCAATGCTTTTAGCAGGCGGACAGGGAAGCAGATTGGGAGTTCTCACTACCCATATGGCAAAGCCTGCGGTCCCATTTGGAGGAAAGTACAGAATCATAGATTTTCCCCTCAGTAATTGTATTAATTCAGGGATAGATACGGTGGGGGTCATGACTCAGTATCAGCCATTGAAGCTAAATTCACATATCGGGATTGGCATACCCTGGGATCTGGACAGAAACATAGGCGGAGTCACGGTGCTTCCCCCGTATGAAAAGAACATGCACAGTGAATGGTACACAGGGACTGCAAACGCCATTTATCAAAACATAGAGTACATGGAGACCTATAATCCGGACTATGTACTAATCCTTTCGGGAGACCATATCTATAAGATGGATTATGAGGTGATGCTGGACTTCCACAAGCAGACGAATTCGGATGTCACCATTGCGGCCATGAGCGTCCCCATGGAAGAGGCAAAAAGGTTCGGAATCGTCATCACGGACGAGAAACGGCAGATCGTGGAGTTCGAAGAGAAGCCCGAAGTGCCACATTCCAACCTGGCATCCATGGGCATCTACATCTTCTCCTGGGAGACCTTGAAGGAAGCGATAACTGCCTTGAAGGACCAGCCCAGCCTAGACTTTGGGAAGCATGTCATACCCTATTGCCATGAGAAGGGAAAGCGGCTCTTTGCCTATGAGTACAATGGGTATTGGAAGGATGTCGGCACGCTACATTCTTATTGGGAAGCGAATATGGAGCTCATAGACATCATCCCGGAATTCAATCTTTATGAGGAATACTGGCGGATATACACTAAGAGCGAGATCCTCCCGCCTCAATTCATCGCCAGGGGGACTGCGATTGGAAGAAGCATCATTGGCGAGGGGTCTTCTATATATGGGGAGATATATAATTCAGTCATAGGCTGCGGGGTCAAGGTCGGGTCCGGGACCGTCATTCGGGACTCTATCATAATGAATAATTCGGTGATTGGCTCCAACTGCACTTTGGATAAGTGCATAATCGCAGAGGACTGCGAGATAGGAGACAGGGTGATCATGGGGACGGGGGAAGAGGTGCCGAATGACACTGACCCCTCCATCTACAATAATTCCTTAGTGACCGTCGGAGAGCACTCCATCTTGCCCAATGCGCTTAGGGTTGGGAAAAACTGCGTGCTTGCGGGGACGTTCACGCAGGCGGACTTTGACGGACTGAGCATGCCGTCAGGGAAGAGCATGATAAAGGCAGGTGAGGCTAAATGAGGGCGATAGGGATAATTCTAGCTGGCGGAAACAATCATAGGATGAAGGAACTGTCCAAAAAACGGGCCATCGCCGCCATGCCGATTGCCGGCAGCTACAGGAGCATAGACTTTGCCCTGAGCAATATGTCGAATTCTCATGTGAATAAGGTCGCGGTCTTTACGCAATATAATGCCAGGTCCTTGAATGAGCATCTTTCCTCGTCCAAATGGTGGGATTTTGGGCGTAAGCAGGGGGGATTATATGTGTTCACTCCGACCCAGACTGCGGATAACAGCTTCTGGTACAGGGGGACGGCCGATGCGATCTATCAAAATCTGTCCTTTCTGAGGGATAGTCATGAGCCCTATGTGATCATAGCCTCGGGGGATGGGGTCTATAAAATGGACTACAATAGGATCCTTGAGTACCACATTGATAAAAAGGCGGACATAACCGTGGTATATAAGGAAATGCCGGGGGATGTGAAAGTAGACCGTTTCGGAGTACTCAGAATGAATGAGGACTCGAGGATAGTCGATTTTGAAGAAAAGCCGGTGGTGGCGAAGACGAACACGATCTCCTGCGGCATCTACGTGATAAGGAGGCGGCAGCTTATCGAATTCATAGAGAAATGCGCGGAGGAGGACAGGCACGATTTCGTGAGCGATGTCATCATACGCTACAGGGACCAGAAGAAGATCTATGGGTTCAGGCTGGATACCTATTGGAAGAATATAGCTACTGTCAAGGACTATTATCAGACCAATATGGACTTTTTGAAGGAAGATGTAAGGGACTATTTCTTCAATACCCATCCCGACATATATTCCAAGGTGGATGACCTGCCCCCTGCCAAGTACAATGTCGGGGCAAATATCCAGAACAGCTTGATATCGTCGGGGTGTATCATAAATGGGACTGTGGAAGATTCGGTGCTTTTCAAGAAGGTCTTTGTGGGAAACAACTGCCATATAAAGAATTCCATAATACTGAACGACGTGTACATCGGAGACAATACCCATATCGAGAACTGCATCATAGAGAGCCGGGGCACGATCAGGGCAAACTCCTACTATCGGGGAGAGGATGGGATTGAAGTGGTGCTGGAGCGGGGAGACAGGTTCATGCTGTAACTGCTCTTAAAAGCGAGGCTTGAGTTTCATGCTTTGAAGGAGGCCCCGCAGCGGCTGCGCTGCGGGGCCTCCTTTTCGATTGGCTTTGCTGCGAGATGTCCTAATCGCATTATCGAGGACGCTTTTATACTGTTCGATGCTTCTTTAAGAGTTCAAGATCTGCATTTGATCCAGTACGTAGTTTGATACAGCTATCCTGTCTTTCTCGCCATTGGAAAGCTCATAGATGAACATCGGTTTCGTTTTGGTGCGAAAACTAAGCTTCCCACCCATCTTGTTCACGAGTTCCGGAATCATGGAAGGATTGATCTCTGCATTTGGGTTCAGGACGAATTCAAGCCTGTCCCGTTTTTCGGATAGATTCTCTACAAAGACTCTATGAGCCTTTTGCTTTATTAGCACTATCTTTATCAGGTTCATGACACTGTCCGGGCAATTGCCGAAGCGGTCCTTGAGCTCCGCCATCATGTCTTCGGCCTCCTCGTCGCTGTCAATCCCGGCAATTCTCCGATACAAATCCAGTTTTAGGTTCTCGTTGCCCGTATAGCTATCGGGAATGTAGGCGTCGATTGATATGTCGATCGTAGTGGTGAATTCGGGCATGGTCTTTTGCCCCATCTCTGTCTTAACGGCAATATTCAGCATCTTGCAATAGAGGTCGTACCCCACCGCCTCCATGTGCCCGTGCTGCTCGGCCCCCAGCACATTTCCGGCGCCCCTGATCTCGAGGTCCTTCATGGCGATTTTGAAGCCGCTTCCAAGGTTAGTGAATTCCCTGATCGCGGAGAGCCTTTTTTCGGCAGTCTCCTTAAGTATGGAATCCCTCTTGTAAAGAAGAAAGGCATAGGCCGTCCTATTGGACCTGCCGACCCGCCCCCTAAGCTGATAGAGCTGGGATAGCCCCATCTTGTCCGCGTTCTGGATGATGATGGTATTCACGTTCGGTATGTCTATCCCGGTCTCGATAATGGTCGTGGCGACTAGCACGTCGATCTCGCCATTTATGAAGTCCCGCATAACGTTCTCCAGCTCTCTCTCGCTCATCTGGCCATGCGCCACTGAGACAGCGGCATCGGGGACCAGCGCCTGTATCTTTGCGGCTATGTCATGTATGTCGTGGACCCTGTTATTGACATAGTAGATCTGTCCGCCCCTGGCGATTTCTCTTGTGATGGCCTCCCTCACCATTTCCGGGGAGAACTCCATTACAAAGGTCTGGATCGGCATCCTGTCCTGTGGCGGCTCTTCCAGGACGCTCATATCCCGTATTCCGACCAGGCTCATGTGGAGAGTCCGAGGAATGGGAGTCGCAGTGAGGGATATCACGTCCACATTCGCCCTCATCGCCTTTATCTTCTCTTTATGGGTGACGCCGAAACGCTGCTCCTCGTCTATCACAAGCAAGCCCAGATCATGGAACTTAATATCCTTGGAGAGAAGCCTGTGAGTCCCGATGACGATATCTATTTCTCCGCTGGCGAGTTTTTTGGCCGTCTCGGCCTGCTCCTGTCTAGTGCGGAAGCGGCAGAGCAGGCCGATATTTATGGGATAGTCCTTCATCCTCTCGACAAAGGTATTGTAATGCTGCTCTGCCAGGATGGTCGTCGGCACCAGAATAGCAGTCTGCCTGCTCTCCTGGCAGGCCTTGAAGGCCGCTCTTATCGCTATCTCCGTCTTGCCGAAGCCCACGTCCCCGCAGATCAGGCGGTCCATGATTTTCTCGCTCTCCATGTCCTTTTTGACGTCGCTTATGGCCTTTAACTGGTCGTCGGTTTCCTCGAAGGGGAAGAGCTCCTCGAATTCACGCTGCCATTCGGTGTCGGGGCCGCAGGCATAGCCTTTGCCGTTCTGCCTCCTCGCATAGAGCTCAACCAGCTTTTTTGCGATATCCCCTACGGCTTTCCTGACCTTGTCCCTGGTCTTTATCCATTCCCTGCTGCCCAGGGTATTTAGTTTTGGCTTCTTCTCAGTGTCCTTGGATGCGTACTTTTGAAGGGTGTTTAGGTTTGACGCTATGACGTATACGTTGCCGCCGCCCTGGAAGCTCACCTTTACATAGTCCCGCAGCACTCCGTCGATCTCGATATGCTCGATCCCTGAATATATCCCGATCCCATGCTGCTCGTGGATCACGTAGTCACCGATCGAGAGGTCCTGGAAGCTGGATATATGCTCCCCCTCGTAATTGCGGCTCTTCCGCTTTTCTTTCTTTTTGCTCCGAATCCCGAAAATATCAGTGTCAGAGAGGCAGACAAAATGAATGTCCGGGTACTCGTATCCCGTCTTAAGGGCTCCATAGATGGTAATTATCTCGGAATTCATTGGCACCCTCTCGGGGTCGTCGGTATAGAACGAGGTGAGCTCATTATCGTTGAGCTCCTGGCTTAGGCGGCGCGCCCTGGAGGACGAGCCGGATACGATGACGATCCTATACCTGTTTTTCTTGAATTTCGTGAGATCTGAGAGCAGGGTGTCGAAGCTGTTGTGATAGGAGCTTATGGGACGCACGCTTAAATAGAATCTATGAGAAGCTGTCGGCAGGGACAGCTTCTGGGAGAGGCTGGAAAGATAGACTATCCTGTGACTCGACATTTTCGAGAATACCTCTTCGGTGCTGTAGATTACATTTGCCTGGCCGGGGAGGATGTAGCCTTGCTCCAGCCTTGCGCTCATGCTATCCTTGAATTCGGACTCGATTAACATTCCCTTCTCTATTATCCTTGAGGGCTCGTCCCAAAAGACTGTAGTCATCCTTGGGTCAAAGTAGTCAAGGAAAGAATGGGTTTCCGGGCAGAAATATTGAAGGTAGCTGATGAGTCCGCTCTTGTCCCCGAATTCCAGGAGAGAGTCCTTGAAAGAGGTCACAGCTTCCTTAAGCCTGAAGGCTTCCTCAGTCTTCATGGATTGCCTGAAGTAAGAGTAACGTTCTTGGTACTCTTCATCCAGCTTCTTTAAGCCCTCCGATATCTCGCTCTTTGAGAGAATGATCTCGCTGGCGGGCAGTATTATGGCCTCCGAAAGCTCTTCAAGGGAGCGCTGGGAGAGCGCATCGAAGCGGCGGAGCGACTCCACGGTGTCACCCATCAGCTCGATCCGGACCGGAGAATCATCGGTTAAGGGGTAGATATCGAGGATTCCGCCCCTGACCGCGAATTCCCCCCTGGTCTCAACCTCGTTCGCCCTGGTGTAGCCCAGGGAAAGGAGGGACTGTGCAGTTTCATCCAGGTCTATGTCAATATCTCTTTCAAAGTACAGTGAATGGCCGTTGATTTTAGATAGTCCGGGTCCCTTTTCCATTAGGGCGTCGAAGGTGGTTATTATGACGCTTGCAGAACCATTCAGAATCGAGGATATGGCGTTTATCCGCTCGATATTTAGCTGATTCCCGCTTAAGTCCGATTGATAGAAAATCATATCCCTGGGGGGATAGTAGACCGCGCCGCCATAAACATATGAGAGGGACTCTTTTAGGTCTCGCGCCCTGATCTCGTCAGCGGCTATGACTATTTTGTGTCTGCTTTCCTCTGCGAGGCAGGTGATGATCCCGGGCTTTGCGGCATCTATGCAACCATCCATTTCAACGGACTTGAACTGAGAAAGGAGTCTGTTTGCTTCAGAAACGGAGCTTAATTCTTTTATGGGGTCTAAGATTGTTTTTATCATTTCTTTATGGGTTTTGAGCTGGTCTGTTGAATCGGCTCATGGCCGACTCGACTCCTTCGGTTATGAGGCACTCTATGGATTCGGCAGCCCTCTTGCAGGCTTCTCCAATCTCTGCGCTCTCCGAGGGAGCGAAACGGGACAGAACCCAATCCACAAGCTGCCAATCAGCGGGCTTTTTTCCTATACCAATACGGACCCTGGCGAATTTGTCGGTGCCGACGTGCTGGATGATATTCTTCAGCCCATTGTGTCCCCCCGCGCTGCCATGGGGCCTTACCCTTATGCGTCCGATTGGCAGGTCTATATCGTCTGAGATTACGATGAGGTCCTGCTCAGGGTCGATTTTGTAATAAGAAAGGATTTCCCTCACGCTTGTTCCCGACTCGTTCATGAAGGTCTGCGGTTCAGCGATCAGGACCCGTTCGTTATTTATGCGTCCGGTCCCGCAGAAAGCGTGGTGCTTCAGATAGTCAATTATTATCCCGTTCTTTTCAGCGAGGGCCTCGGCTGCCTCGAATCCTGCGTTGTGCCTTGTGCCTCTGTACCTGGGTCCGGGGTTCCCGAGCCCTACGATTATTTTCATGTGCTTTTCATCCTTTTTTGTGAGATAAAGTCGTCTTATGCCTTTTGCAGCGTCCCATTATACTAAAATCCTTTGTTCCATTCAAACTGCTGCTGTGCTATACTTTAGTATGCTGATATTGTAATCGGTCCTTTACGGGGATAAACGTGAAGGACGCTTTCAATGACTCGCAGGGCGAGGTGGGTTTATGCAAAAAACGGGTGGGGATGCTCCGGTGAATATGACATACTCCGGAGTCTTGAGGGATAAGAACGGAAAGCAGGTTGTCCGAGTTCGATTTGAACGAAAGAAGGGACGCGGAACGGACTTTGCAGAGGGAGTCGTGCCCTCCTGCAAGATAACAGGTTTTCAAGGCTTCACGGCTGAAGAGACAAAGGAGCTTTCCAAGTATTTGAAGGAGCATACAGAGGACATAATTGCCAAGGCTAAGTCCATTAGTTCGATCACCCATCTTTTTGGAGGTTGATACCATGAATGATTTTAATTACTATTCTCCCACGAGAGTGGTCTTCGGGAGGTCTTCGGTCGAGAAAACAGGGGAAGCGGTAGCGAGAGAGGGCGGCAAGAGGGCGCTGATTGTCTATGGAGGCGGCCATGCCGTAAAGTCTGGTTTGATAAAGCGGGTCGAGGACTCTTTAGAGAGCGCAGGTGTCGCTTTTGTGGAATTTGGAGGGGCGAGGCCGAACCCGCTCCTGTCCCATGCCGAGAAGGGGGTGGAGCTTGCCATAGAAAAGGGCTGCGACTTCATCCTGGCTGTGGGAGGCGGCAGCGTAATCGACACAGCGAAGGGGATCGCCCATGGGGCCGCGAATCAAGGCACTGCGCTCTGGGACATCTGGAAGAACCCCGGCTCCTTAAAGAAGTCGCTGCCGATCGGGGCGGTTCTGACCATTGCCGCGGCCGGGAGCGAGCTCAGCGATTCGGCGGTGCTGACAAATGAAGAAACCAGCCAGAAGCAGGGCATGAATACGGACTTTAACCGGTGCCGCTTTGCGATCATGAATCCGGAGCTCCTGATGAGCCTGCCGCCTTATCAATTGGCTGCCGGCATTACGGACATCATGATGCATACGATGGAGCGCTATTTCATACCGGGGATTCAATGCGCCCTTACGGACGAGATCGCAGAGGGGCTATTAAGAACCGTTATAGAGAACGGAAGAAAGGTCATTGAGAACCCAAATGATTATGACGCCATGGCAGAAGTAATGTGGTCTTCGTCACTGTCCCATAATAATCTCACAGAATGTGGGAGGGGCAAGGATTTCTCTGTGCATAAGCTGGGGATGGCCTTATCTGCCCTCTACGACGACACGCATGGAGCGACTCTCTCCGCTGTGTGGGGCGCATGGGCCAGGTATCAATATAAGGAGGCCATAGGGCGCTTCGCAAGGTTCGCGAGGAAGGTATTCGGCGTCGAGGAAAAGGACGATGAGAGGGCTGCTTTAGAGGGAATAGAGAGGGCGGAAGAATTCTGGAAGTCCATCGGGATGCCGGTCGACTTGAATGAGCTATGCGCTGATCGGGGGCTTCCGGATGAGAAAGCGCTTATCAGGCTCGCAGAACTCGCTACAAGGGAGAGGACGATGACGCTCTCCAGGCTTCGCCCATTGAATGTAGAAGAATGTGTGGAGATCTACAAGATGGCGATCAGACCATAAGATCCAATCAGTCATAAGGCTCTGCCGCCCGGAAGCTGGCGGCACCTTATGACGAAATTTGCCAATTTACCAAACCCAGGATAATTCTATATTCATTTCTTCTGAGAGCCTTAGAAGCTCCTCATAAAGCTCTGATTCTGTGTCCATGTTTTTTCCCATATAAATCTTTTGCGGGTGGATGGAGGACATTAGCTTCCCTATGTCCGAAGAATGGTAATCAGTCTTCCATAGCCTCCATTCGGATTCATTGGAGAAAATCTTCTCCTTCCACATCATCGAGAGGGCCGCGTCCTTCTTCTGCCCCGGGGAAAACTCGTTGTCGCTGTATCGGACCGGGGAAAAGACGAGCCTGTTCTCGCTGGAGAACTTTTCCAGGTCGACGAAATTGTACTCCAGGCAGATTCCCCTGCCGCTGTCGGCATAGTCGCTCCACATTGACAGGGAATTCTTCTTGTCCGTAAAGCATGAAACATAGCTCCTGAAACGAGTCCATTCATCGCCCCTGCCAACGAACCTTATTGCCCTGCAGAGGTAAATCTGTCCGAAGCGTATGGCATTTATCTCATCCATATTGAGCGGGCGATAGCGATAAAACAGCCCTCCGTTCTTGCGAAAGACCAATTCACCGATCATGTCCGAGGCCGCTTTTTGATTGTTACTCAGAAAGGCCTCGAAGATATCCTCCCGGAGTTCATATTCCCAAATTTCCATGTAGTTCATTATAATAAATATGAAGTAAAAAGCAACGTATTTCTTGAATAGGCTAATTGCTTGTGCTAGTATTATAAGAATATGTTTGGCAATCAGCCGAGGCTCAGTGGACTCCGCATTTAATGATTGCCGGGAAAGTATTTTAGGAGGTAGGAGAATGAACCTATTATTGTTTCTGATCCTGTTCCCATTCGTCATGGCTCTCCTCACTTTTTGCGCTAGGAACGAGAAGTTGAGGAGCCTGGTCGTGATGATTGGCTGCGTCGCCATCATGGTCGCTGACATCATATTCTGCGTCCAGGCAGTAAGAGCAGGCGCCGGGATCAACCCACTCAGGTGGGCGGGGAGCGAGACCCACGTATATCACATATTCGAGCATGTGATAATAGACGTTGAGCTCCTTTTATTTCTTTTAATCGCATTTCTTTCAATCAAGTATCAAAAGTATTACTGTCTGCTCCTGGCGGCGGCCGGGACTTTTCCGGTCCTTTGGCACGATTTTTTCGGGACTCATGTCACGGCCCCTCTTCCGGCAGTGATGATCGACAATCTCACGATAATCATGTGCCTGGTGGTCGGCATTGTCGGGGGCATCATCTGCATCTATGCCATAGGCTATCTTCACGATTATCACCACCACCATACCGATGTAGCAAACCGTTCATGGTACTTCCAGGCCCTGCTGTTTGTGTTCATAGGGGCGATGTTCGGCCTAGTGACAGCCGATAGCCTGTCTTGGATCTTCTTTTTCTGGGAGATTACCAGTACAGTGTCTTTCCTCCTGATAGGATATACCCGTTCAGAAGAGGCGATAAACAATTCTTTCAGAGCCCTTTGGATGAATCTCTTGGGTGGCTGCGGCTTCACGGTGACGATTATCTACTGCGCCAGGTTCTACAATGTCTCGAATCTTTCCCATCTCGTCAGGATGGGCGGGATGACGAGCGGCATTTTGATCCCTGCGGCGATGCTTTCATTTGCGGCCCTCACTAAGAGCGCCCAGATGCCTTTCTGCAAGTGGCTTTTGGGGGCCATGGTCGCTCCGACTCCTTCCAGCGCCCTCTTGCACTCTGCTACAATGGTGAAGGCGGGGGTCTACCTTCTATTGAGGATAGCCCCCCTCATGACCGGGAACGTGGTCGGTCTCATGGTGACAAGCATCGGGGGATTCACTTTCTTTGCGGCCTCGCTTCTTGCGATTTCCGCAAGCGACGGGAAGAAGGTCCTTGCCTATTCCACTGTCTCGAACCTTGGACTCATAACCGCCTGTGCTGGAGTGGGGGCGGCTGAGGCTTCCTGGGCCGGGATCCTCCTGCTAATTTTCCATGCAGTCTCGAAGTCCCTCATGTTCCTGGGTGTGGGCTCCATCGAGAACGCCACCGGGAGCCGGGATATAGAGGATATGCATGGGCTCATTGTCAAGATGCCCCGGATGGCCTATATAATGACGGTCGGTATCTGCGGCATGTTCTTGGCCCCCTTCGGGATGCTGGTCGCAAAATGGGCGGCTCTGAAGTCCTACATTGATTCGAATAACGTGGTCCTCGTGATCTTCCTGGTCTTTGGCTCGGCTACAACCATGTTCTATTGGGGGAAATGGCTGGGGAAGATCTTCGTTATCCTGCACCAGTCGGAGACGCTTAGAGATACCACGCCTAAGACCGCATGGTTTTCGATGTATACGCTGACCGGCCTCGTGATAATCCTCTGCATGACCTTCCCCATGATAGGGTCCAGGATAGTGCAGCCCTATCTCAGGCAGTCCTTCTATGCCACGATTTCGAACGTGATCTCGCCTGACGATATCCGGGTCATGCTGATGATGCTGATAATGATAGCGATCCTGCCGGTGCTGACAGAGATTCTTGTTCGTACCAGGAAGGAGAAGACCACGATGTCCTACATGGCCGGAGTGAATGCCGGGGATGACCGCCATTTCATAGATGCGTTCGGCGGAGTCCGTCCTTCCTACCTTTCGAATTGGTACATGGAAAAGTGGTTTGGCGAGAAGAGGATCTTGAGCCCGATGCTCCTTTGTTCGGCCGTGGCCCTCGCCTCGTTCATGATCGTCGCTGTCGCCGGGACTTTGGCGTGAATCAGGATAGGGGGATGACTATATGAGAGACTTTCTTTGGTTGATAATGATAATTCTATACTTGGGACTGGCGCCGGTGCTCGGTGTCCTTGCCTCCGGCTACGACAGGGTCGTTACGGCCAGGATGCAGGGGCGCCAGGGCCCGCCTTTCCTGCAGCCCTACTATGACATAATGAAGCTCTTCCAGAAAGAGGCCATAGTGGTGAACTGGCTGCAGACGGCGATGGTGGTGTCTTTCCTGATGTTCACGATCTTCACCGGCTGCCTCTTCTTTGCGGGGGGAGACATATTGCTGGTGTTCTTTGCCCATTCGCTGGCGGAGGTCTTGCTGATACTTGCGGCCTGCTCTGCCAATTCGCCCTATTCCAATCTTGGGGCTCAGAGGGAATATATACAGATGATGGCATATGAGCCAATGACCCTCTTGGTCGCTATAGGCTTTTATTTGGTCTGCGGAAGCTTCAACGTGGCCGACATTATCCAGATCAATATGCCCGCGATCATTAAGCTTCCGGGATTTTTCATAGGCTACTGCTTTATCCTGATTATTAAGTTCCGTAAATCGCCCTTCGACCTGTCCACCTCCCATCATGCTCATCAGGAGATGGTTAAGGGACTCACGCAGGATATTTCGGGGAACGTTCTCGGGATAATGGAGCTGGGAGAGCTGTATGAGAATGTGCTCCTGGTCGGGATCCTGGCTCTCTTCTTTATCACCCGGGAACCCTGGACCTGGCTTCTTGCGGCCGTCTGCTGCTCAGTGGTCTATTTCCTGATAATCTTGATCGACAATATCTTCCCCAGGGTGAAGTGGGAGGTAATGTTCAAGTATACCTGGCTCGTGACCTTTGGCTTTGCGGGATCGAATTTCTTGATACTTATGATGCTTCGGAGATAAGGAGGGAGAAATATCATGAAACTATCTAAGTCACCCTGGCTCCTGCACTATGATGCCTCGAGCTGCAATGGCTGCGACATAGAGGTGCTCGCGGCCACGACTCCCAGATTCGACGTTGAGAGGTTCGGGATAATAAATACGGGAAATCCTAAGCACGCTGATATTCTGGTGATTACCGGGGGAGTCAATAATCAGGCCAAGTCCGTGGTGAAGCAGATCTATTCCCAGATGCCGGAGCCCAAGGTGGTCGTGGCTGCCGGGATCTGCGCCTGCGACGGCGGCATATTCAAGGATTGCTACAACATAATGGGAGGGGTGGATAAGGTGATCCCGGTGGATGTGTATGTGCCGGGCTGCGCTGTCAGGCCGGAAGCCCTGATCGATGGGGTAGTGAAGGCTCTCGCCATACTGGACCAAAAGAGGGACGCGATGAAGAGCCATGCGGCCTGCGAGATCAACTATGACAAAAACTCAGATACAAAAGAGAAGAATCAGGCTTAAGGGGAAAACATGGAAAATATATGGAAAGACATAACAGAGGAGACTCTCCTGAACGAGGTGCAGGTCCTTAGAGCGGATAAATACAGGCTGGTGCAGCAATGCGCGAGGAAGACGGAGGAGGGCAATTATGAGCTCCTCTACAGCTTTGGGAAGGGGTACGATGCGGAGCATCTGAAATTCCAGGTTGCGCCTGGTCAGAGCGTGCAGAGCATAAGCCACATCTTCCCGCCGGCCTTTCTTTACGAGAACGAGATACATGATTTGTTTGGCATAGAGATTAAGGACATTACCCTGGACTTCAGAGGCGGTCTGTACAGGACTGCGGTGAAGGCGCCTTTTGCATGAGGAGGAAGAGATGTCGAATAGAAGCGTAGTACCTTTCGGGCCGCAGCACCCCGTGCTGCCGGAGCCGATTCATTTGGACCTTGTGCTGGAGGACGAAGTGGTGGTAGATGCTATACCATCCATTGGATTCGTGCACAGGGGACTCGAAAAGCTTGTTGAAGTAAAAGATTTTAACGAAATGGCCTATGTCGCAGAGAGGATTTGCGGCATCTGCTCCTACGGCCATGGCTTCGGGTATTGCGATGCCGTGGAGCATATAATGAATATTGAGATACCGCCCAGGGCACAGTATCTGCGGACCATCCTCTTCGAGATGTCGAGGCTTCACAGCCATATGCTGTGGTTCGGGCTTCTGGCCGATGGCTTCGGGTTCGAGAGCCTTTTTATGGACGCATGGCGCATAAGGGAGAAGCTCCTGGACATGCTGGAGGAGGCCACCGGGGGCAGGGTCATTTTCTCAATCAATAAGATTGGCGGCATGCGTCGGGACATTCCGAAGGAGATGCTGAAAAGCTTCCGTCAGAGGCTGGAGGACTTGACTGAGGACTTGAAAGTGACCGTCCGCACCCTCTTGGAGGATCCGGCCGTCAAGTCCCGGCTCTCAGGGGTAGGGGTGCTTACTGCTGATGAGGTGGAGACGCTGGGCGCAGCGGGGCCCTTCCTCAGAGGCAGCGGGATCAGGAGGGATTCCAGGAAGCTGGGCTATCTTGCGTATGACGATATAGATTTCGATATAATCACGCATAATGACGGAGATACCTATGCCCGCACCTATGTTAGGGCGATGGAGATCCTGCAGTCGGTGGACATCATCAAGCAGGCGATTGAAAAGACCCCTGCCGGGGAAGTAGATGTCCCGGTCAAGGGATTCCCAAATGGGGAATACATGACCAGGATAGAGCAGCCCAGGGGAGAGGCGTGCTATTATGTGAAGGCCAATGGGAAGAAATTCTTGGAGAGGATGAGGGTGAGGACGCCTACCTTTGCGAATATACCCGCGCTCACGGCCTCTCTCAGGGGCAGCGAGCTGGCTGACATTCCGATCTTGATTTTGGCGATTGACCCTTGCATAAGCTGCACGGAAAGATGAGGAAAGAGTAAATGGGAGCTTTGAATTTTGCGGGCAGGGCGCTTAAGAATCTTTTTTCTGCGCCTGCTACGATAAAGTACCCCTTTGAGCCCAGGGTCTATCCCGAGGGTACGAGGGGGCATGTAGAAAATGATATGGACCAGTGCATACTATGCGGGTTATGCCAGATGCGCTGTCCCACGAAGGCAATTACCGTGGATAAGGGGAGCCAGACATGGTCGATCAGACCATTTTCGTGCATCCAGTGCCGCTGCTGCGTGGACAACTGCCCTAAAAAATCCCTTTCAATGGGCTTAAAGTATCAGGAGCCGGGGAGTGTGAAGGTCACAAAGACCTTTGAGCTTTCGGATAAGCAGAAGGAATTATTGGCTGCGCAGCAAAAGGCTGCGGCAGAGAGGGCGGCTGCAGCCAAGGCTGCCGCCGCCGCTAAGGCCGCTGGAGGAAATGCGGCGGCTAAACCGGAGGCAAAGTAATGTGCGTGGCATTGCCGGGCACGGTGATAAGCGTCGAGGGCAGACAGGCCCGGGTGGATTTCAGCGGAAATATAGTTGAGGCGGATACTACTCTTGTGGAGACTAAGCCCGGGGACCGGGTGCTTTTGCACGCAGGGTGCATTATCCAGCGCCTGAGCCTCTCTGACGCCACGGAGATGGATGACTTCATGAAGATGATCCGGGAAATGGAAGGCGGACCCCATGCCGTTTAAAGCTCAGGATAAGGCTCTCTTGGAAGCCATCAGGTATGCGGGCCCTGACTTAAGGCTCATGGAGATCTGCGGTTCGCATACTGCAGCCATTTCTAAGAATGGGATTCGTTCCCTCCTGGGGCCCAATATCCATATGATTTCAGGTCCGGGCTGTCCTGTCTGTGTGACAGTGACAGCCTATATTGATAAGCTGATTGAGCTGTCTGAAAATAAGGACACTGTGATACTCTCCTTCGGGGACCTGCTCAGGGTCCCGGGCTCCAATGGGAGCCTTCAGACTGCCAAAGCCCGGGGGGCGGATATCAGGATGGTCTATTCGCCAATTGAGTGCGTGAAGCTGGCGCAGGCTAATCCGGAAATGAAATTCATCTTTGCGGCAATTGGCTTTGAGACCACGGCACCGGTTTATGCGGCGTTGATTGAGAGCGCATTGGAGGCAGGGTTAAATAATATCAGGCTCCTTACATCGCTCAAGACAATGCCTGGGGCAGTAAATTATCTGCTGGAAAAAAAGTCCAATATTCAGGGCTTTATTGCCCCGGGGCATGTATGCGCTGTAAATGGGACTCATATTTTCGAAGAACTTTCACGAAAGTATTCCGTCCCCTTTGTGGCAGCGGGCTTCAGCGCAGAGCAGGTTTTGATGGCCATAGCTGCCCTTATCAGGCTTAATGGGCAGCCAAAGGTGCTGAATCTATACGGAGAGGCAGTCACCAGGCAGGGTAATGAGAAGGCAGTATATGCGGTGCATCGGTATTTTGAAGAGGGAGAGGCTGTCTGGAGGGGAATTGGAGAGATCGAGGCTTCCGGCCTATATTTGAGGGAAGAATATTCTGATTTTGATGCCGGGAGCAGAGGACTCATTCAAGACAATTCACCGGACTCTTGCAAGTGCGGAGAGGTCATAGTTGGCGAGATAGACAGCAGCGACTGTCCTCTCTTTGGGACTGTGTGTACTCCAAATAACCCGATTGGGGCCTGCATGGTATCTGAAGAAGGGGCTTGCTTTAATAGATATCTCGAATGAAGGGGTTTTCACAAATGGAAAAACCGAAGATCATCACAATGTCTCATGGCTCAGGGGGAGCAGATAGCCGGAGCCTCATAGGAGAGGTCTTTGAAAGGGCCTTCTCGAATCCTGTCCTCTCACAGATGGAAGATGCTGCCCTTTTAAATGGATTCTCAAAGCTGGCCTTTACAACGGACAGCTTCGTGGTGCAGCCGCTCATCTTTAAGGGTGGCGATATCGGAAGGCTCGCAGTCTGCGGCACGGTAAACGATCTTTTGACAAGGGGAGCCAGGCCCCGCTATCTTACGGCGGCTTTTATATTGGAAGAGGGTCTCGATATCTCAGTTTTAAAACTGATTGTGGATTCGATGGCCGAGACAGCGAGAGAGGCCGGGGTCGATATTGTCACGGGCGATACCAAGGTAATAGAGAATAAGGGAATCGGCGGCATTATAATTAATACGGCGGGTATTGGCGAGATTCCTGGCGGCATAGATATCTCATCAAAAAATATCGCTGAGCAGGATGCCTGCATCTTGACCGGGACTCTCGGGGATCATCATGCCTGTTTGCTGTCCAAAAGAATGGATATTGAGAGCGAGATAGCTAGCGATGCGGCTCCTTTGGTGGAGATTGTTGAAAGGCTGATCGATTCCGGGATTGAAATTCACGCAATGAGGGACGTTACCAGAGGCGGCCTCGGTACGGTGCTGAATGAGATGCTGGATACGGCAAATGGGACTCGTTATTCTATGGGTAAAGAACAGGATATGCTGGATCTTGTTATAGAGCAGGACAGCCTGCCCATTTCACAGGCTACGAGCGATTTTTGCGGTCTCTTGGGACTGGATCCGATTTATATGGGTAATGAGGGAAAGATGGCGATCTTTGTCCCCGACTCAAAGGCGGAAGAGGCGCTTTATCTGATTAGGGGCGCAAAATATGGTGAGAACGCTCAGGTCATTGGGCATACTGTGCCTTCAAAAGGACATAGCGCAAGGGTTTGCATGAGGACTTCTATTGGAGGACTCAGGACGATACGTCCCCTTGCGGGAGAGGGGCTTCCGAGGATCTGTTAAAAAGCAGCAAGTTTTTGCTTTTGTGCGATAAGGCCGTCAAGAGGACGCCGTGCTCGCGCGAGCGGACATTTGACGGCTAAGTACATCGAGCGGCTTGCCGCGAGAGGTACGCACAGCGTAACCGAGTAGGGGCGCTTTTCCCCCTATTCGATTGGGTAGGTGGTTCTGAATAGTTACAGACTAAGGAGATTTTTGACTGGATGTGGGTATCGGATAGGTGGAGGGATTTTGAAGTTTTAGCTGCCTCAGACGGGGAGAGATTGGAGAGATGGGGAGAATACATCTTAATAAGGCCTGACCCGCAGGTAATCTGGCATAGCGGCAGAAACCATAGGGGTTGGAAGGATTATCATGCGAGGTACCATAGGAGCAGCAAGGGCGGGGGCAGTTGGGAGGTGCGCTCCCTTCCGGAAGAATGGGGCATAAGCTATGGAGAATTGAAATTTTTGGTTAAGCCCTTCTCGTTCAAGCATACAGGGATTTTCCCGGAACAGGCGGCAAATTGGGACTGGATGATGGGACTCATAAGCGGGCGCAAGAAGACCAGGGAAAAAGTAAAAATACTGAACCTCTTCGCCTATACCGGGGGCGCTACGATCGCGGCCGCAAAGGCGGGAGCGAATGTTACCCATGTGGATTCGTCAAAGGGGATGGTTGGCTGGGCCCGGGAAAACGCGAAAGTCAGCTCTATCCCGGACAATGCGGTGCGTTGGCTCGTAGATGACTGCCCAAAATTCATTGAAAGGGAGATCCGCAGGAGAAACAGTTACGATGCGATAATTCTGGATCCACCCTCCTATGGAAGAGGACCGAAGGGGGAGATTTGGAAATTGGAGGACTCGATTTATGACCTTCTTCAGAGGCTGTCTCTCCTTTTGAGCCCGAACCCTCTATTTTTCATATTAAATGCTTATACAACGGGGCTTCAGGCCGCAACGCTAAAATATATGCTGGAGATTACTATAGCGAGGCCTCATGGAGGAAGCGTTTATGCGGAGGAATTGGGGCTGCCGGTTGATGAATCCGGGCTCATTCTGCCCTGCGGGGCGGCGGGCAGAGTCGTTTTTTTGAATAGGCAGTGAACGAAAAAAGTTTATATTTTTTTTAGAAATTATTTGTAATTTGTGTACAATATGTGATATAATTAAAAGAATAGCATTTTACCTAGTGGTGCGTTTTCTTAGGTATGATAGCAAAAAAGAGAGGATGGGATAAGTCTTATGGCAAAACAAGGAAAAGCTTCCGCCGCGCCGGGAAATCTTACTGGATTTGCTTCCATTAAGCAGACGGTAGCTCTGTTGACACTGATCGTTATGATCATTATTGCGGCATTCGGAGAAATTATAGCTGTCGCTATTTTCTCTTCCGAGCAGGAAGAGACGATGCAGAAGAGCATGAGGGCAGTGGCTCGGGCGTATTCAATCATGATGAATAATACGCCTCCTATGGAGCCTGCTGAACTCAGGGCGTTTCTTTCAAGCAATCTTTCAGGAATCAAGATTAATGATATTGAATCCAGCTATATAATGGTCGTAAACAGGGATTCAGTGGTTGAGTTCCATGGGGGAGACGCGTCCAGAATCGGCAATGTGACGATTAATGAGGTGCTGACGGGAATCACCCAGCAGATGAGGAATAAGACGATTCAGTATGGGACTGGAGGGTATGCGTCCTATACTGTGAACGGAGTTGAGAAATTCTCCAGTTATTACGTGACGACTGATGGAGAGTACGTGGTCTGCGCTGTCATGGATAAGAAAGATGTCACAGCGGCAGTGGTTGCGAAGTTCCTCAGAATATCCATCCTCATTTATTTAGCTGTTCTGGTTGTCATAGCGATTATTTCTTACTTCATAGTTGGCGTGGTTGTAAGGCCTGTTAAGATTATTGAGCAGGTCATTAATAGAGTCGCCAAATTCGACCTGCATTTCGAGGTCGAAGGAGAGATTGCCAAGATATTGCTTCGCCGGGATGAATTCGGTGTGATTGCAAGGGCAGTCCAGACCATGATTGAGAACCTTACTGAGGTCCTGAACAGGCTCAATATGTCCTCTGACGACTTGAACGTGAAGGCCAGCAGCTTGAAGGACGGCATGGGTCATGTCTCTGAGAATTCTTCCGATAACTCCGC
>JAGBNY010000008.1 GCA_017634175.1 Lachnospiraceae bacterium | reverse complement strand
TGTCTTTTTCGTTGATAGCACGAGACAGGGTTCGGTTACATAAATGCATTCATGCATCGCCCGCTATGCGCCCTCACCCTGCCCCGCACTCTCAACGAAAAATCCTACGAAATCTTGAACAGTTATTTATCTACAGCTCCTAAGTTTTTGCTGCATGGTCATCCAACTCTCGACAGATGTATTTGTTGCCTTGCTTATTCTTATAGCCAATTCAGGGCTTAAAGGTGATTTCTCGTTTATCGCCCTTCAGTTGATGTAACCTATACCCTGGAAGGTTCATATCCTGTGGGTTTATACTTGCATCTAACCTATCAAGCATTCTTAGAAGCTTAGGAGCGTGTGAACCTTTTTCATAGAGATATCTGCAACACCTCACGAAGAAGCTATTTATTTGCGTTGACTCTATCGAAGCGCTTCAGCATATCCGCATCCGGCGCGGGGGTAACAAGGCTTACTAAAAAGATTGCCAGTATTGACAGGAAGAAACCGACCAAGAGGGAATATATCCCTGTGGCGGCTCCCGCTGTCTGTCCGTTGAATGCCGGGATATAGTCCCAGAATAGGACAGTGAGGGCGCCAACAGCTATGCCGGCTCCGGCACCTGCGGCGTTTGTTCGTCTCCAATAGAGGCTCATGAGCACGGCGGGACCGAAAGAAGCCCCGAGACCGGCCCAGGCATCGGAGACCAGAGCCATGATAGAGCTATCAGGATTCCAAGCAATCATATAGGCGATGGCGGCCACGACTAGGACGACCACGCGGCTCATCCAGACGGCCTTTTCGTCGGATTGCCTTTTCCCTAAGAATCCCTGCCATAGGTCTTCCGTCACAGCAGAGGCAGTGACAAGGAGCTGCGAATCCGCAGTGGACATTATCGCTGCAAGGATGCCGCAGAGGAAGATTCCGCCGATCAGCGGCACCGGAATATTTTCGGTGAAGAGCTTGATGATCGTAAGCATGAAGACCTTCTCTTCTTCGCCTGTTTGAGTGAGGTCCTGCGGAAGATAAGTCCTGCCAACTATTCCGATGAGGCAGGCAAAGAGCAGTGAAATCGCGACCCAAGTGATGCCAATGGTCTTTGCCTTATTCAGCTCCTTATCGTCCTTTACTGCCATGAAACGGACCAGGATATGTGGCATTCCGCAGTAGCCTAAGCCCCAGGCCAATTGGGAAATGATGGAAATGAAACTGATCTGAGTCCCGTTATCGAACATCGGATTCAGGAAGGTATCAGCGTTCGGAACCCGCTCGGCCAAGGCGCCATGAAAGTCGGGGATGAAACCTAGGGCAATCAGGGGAACCGCCACAAGACCTATGAACATCACAGTGCCTTGGACAGAGTCCGTATCACAGACCGCAGAGAATCCTCCTAAGAGGGTATAAATCAGGATAACAACGGCTCCCACTGTCAGGGCAATATGATAGTCCATTCCAAAGACCGTATTAAAGAGCTTGCCTCCAGCGGCCAGGGCGGAAGCTGTATATACCAGGAAGAAAATCAGGATTGCCGCGGATGAAATCGCAAGGAGCAGCTTCTTCTTATCGTGAAAACGATTCTCGAAGTACCTGGGCAGAGTTATCGCGTCCAGCTCAATCGTATAGCGGCGAAGCCTGGTGGAGATCAGGAGCCAATTCAGGACTGTTCCGATGAAAAGACCGACAGCGATCCAAATCTGTCCCGTTCCCAGCGCATAGATGGAGCCGGGCAAGCCCATCAGGAGCCAGCCGCTCATATCCGAGGCCTGGGCGGAGAGAGCCGCCACGAAGCCATTCAGGCTCCTGCCGCCTAAGAAATAATCATCGGAGCTGCTGTTTTTCTTCATGTCCCTGAATCCGATCAAGACCATCATTCCTAGGTACAGGACGAAAGCCAGGATTATCCATTGAAATTGAATTGCCATTAAAATACCTCCTTCTTTGTAACTGTTCAGAATCCATCTCCCTGCTGCCTGGGCAATAAAGGGTGATAACGATAGTTATTCAAAAAGCAGACGCTTTCGATCTATCATCTGGTCCACCTGCTCTAAGTACAGTTTTAAGTCCTTTACTGCGTCAATCCGGCGGATCTGGCCATCCGGAAAGACTCTCTTGGATATGGCTCCGGCACCGAGAGCCATGATGGACCCAACATCCTCAATCATAAGGATATTATAGATCCCTTCCTTTTCGGGCTTGGAAAAGCCTGTATTTTCAAGGTTTCCCGCGATATTCTTTTGCCGATAAAGGTAATATGGGAAAAGCCCCATTTCTCGAGCTGAATCTGAAGCGGCAGCCATGCAGCCCTCCATTTCCGCTGTGGATGTCTCTATGCCGGGATTTTCCCCCTCGACTGCCAAGGCCTTTAAGGCAGAGCCCCTCTTTAAGGCCAATGAATGGACTGTGAGATCGTCTGGCTGCATACCAGATATCTTTTCGAGGGTATATTTCACATCATCGAGACCCTCTCCAGGGAGTCCCAAGATGATGTCCATATTAATATTATCGAATCCTGCGGTTCTAGCTTCATTAAAAGCCCTCATAGTGTCCTCCGCAGTATGCTGCCTGCCTATGAGCTTCAGAGTCCGATTCAGCATAGTTTGCGGGTTTACCGAAATCCTGTCCACTGAAAATTTTTTCAGTATTGCTAGCTTCTCAGGAGTGATGGAGTCCGGTCTGCCGGCCTCTACTGTGAATTCCGATAAATTTGAGAGGTCGATTTTGGAGTCCAGCTCTGTGAGCAGGCCTTCAAGCTCTTTCGCAGAAAGGGCAGTAGGAGTGCCGCCGCCAATGTAGACAGTGTCTGGCGACTCGAACCCTTTAAGCTTTGATAGAAAATCAATCTCCTTGGAAAGCGCTCTTAAATAATCCTGAGTCCAGGCTTTGAATTTTTGAATCGAATAGGAAGCGAAAGAGCAATAGAGGCAGGTGGTGGGGCAGAAGGGAATATTGATGTACAGGCTGTAGCCCTTATGGAAGGCGCGTTTGGATAGGACTTTCGCCTCTCTCTTGGCGATTTCCAAGGACAGCTTCGCTTTCTTGTCGCTGATATAGTAAAAGGACTTTAAGAAAGCCAAAATGTCCGCATCGCTTTTTCCATCAATTAGCCCCTGGGACGAAAGCTTTACCGGCCTGATTCCGGTAAGTGTGCCCCATGGAAGAGACTTTCCGGTTTCATTTTCTAAGAGGTCATAGAGTTCTCTCTTCAAATCCGATTTTAAGGATTTACGATCAATTTGAAGGCCATCTTCTCTGTATGGGAGATTGAGTGAAAGAGAGTGATCTGGCAGGTTTATTTCGATATGGATTTCATCCGGTTCAGCCTCGGATGAATCCTCATTATCATTACCCTCAAAGCCCGGGAAGATGATCTCTTCCCTTGGATAAAATGCCTTGATCAAAGAATGTATGTCATATTGAAAGCTCTTGTCGCTCAATCTTACCTGTATCATTTCCCTGCCAAATTATAAGTAATTTCCCTTTCCTTACGGTAATTAAGGCTTCCCTGTCTTTGAATTCGTTGCTGACTCCCAAGGGATAGGAGGAATCAAGTTCAGTCTCTTCAAGCTCATATTTAAGACCCTTTATAGAAACTCCTTTGGCTTTGTCAGAGAAAGAAAAGACTGAAATGAAGCCGGAAAGTGAATCATCAAAGGTCAAGGATTCTTTCTCTGCGATAGTCGCAATATCTTTCTCTCCATAAAGATAGGAATCCGCTCCCTGGGACTTTAAATCGGCCATGAGCTGGATATTTGCCATTGTATGACTGAGCCTGCCTCCGGTGCCGCCGAAGAGGTGAAATTCTCGGCATCCCGCTTCCATTCCCTTGCGGCAGGCGGCGGACATATCCGTCACGTCCTTTTCACAGGGCAGTATAATCGTGTTTCCTCTCTTGGGGGCGCTGCCTCTGGAGTCGAAATCGCCTATTATAAGGTCGGGGTCGATTCCAAGAGATAGGAATTTGTCATATCCGGCATCTGCTGCAATTAAAAAATCGCCGGGGAGGGGCCTGAAAGGAAGCCCAAAGAAATCCCCGGCGGCAATAACTATACATTTATGCATTGTGTGAAACTGTCCGAAAAGCTATTTTTGCACAGATCCTTAATAGGGCTCTAATACATAGGCTGTGAATCCGGGAGTGCGAAGTCCTCCGCCAAAATCAACGGATTCGCCGGTAATGAGGTCGTGGGCCCTGCCGGCCCTTGCATCGAAGTCGGCCCGGTATTCATTTTCGTCCGCATTGATGGACACTATTATCCTGCTGCCCTCGTACTCTCGCTCAAATATGCACTGTCTATTTGTCAAAACCAGACTCTTGAAAGCGCCATAGTTCAAGGCGGGGCTTTCTTTCTTCGCCTTTGCCAGCGCAGAAATCTCCGTTGTGAGATCATTCCATACAGGAGACTCAAAATAGGGCCTTAAGGCGGGGTCCCCCTGAGATTTATCCGCCTTCACCCCCCACTCGCTCCCGTAGTAAATGCAGGGTATGCCAGGCATGCCGAAGAGAAGAGCATAGATCAGGGGAAGGTGCTTCTCATTCTTCAGGACAGAGGCTATCCTTGAGACATCGTGGTTATCCACGAAATTCAAGAGATGTTTTCCCTTATATAGAGTCCAATTTTCCGGGCCGAATTGGCGCAGCAGGGAATGGATGATCTCAAACATATTCATGCTGTTAAAGGAAGAATGAAGTCCCTTATAGCACTCATAATTAGTGACGCTGTGACAGCCATCGTCTGCCATCCACCGATTGTAGTCCCCATGAAGGGTCTCGCCTACTAAGAAGAAATCTTTTTTTAATTCAGCAGTATAAGAGCGGAGCCTTCTCAGGAAATCCCTATCCAGCAGATAGGCCACGTCCAGCCTTATGCCGTCTATATCGAATTCATTTACCCATTCTTTTATAGCTCCAAAAATGTGTTGGACCACTTCCTCGTTTTTGAGATTTAGCTTGACCAGGTCATAGTGACCCTCCCAGCCCTCGTACCAGAGGCCGTCATTATAATTGGAATTCCCATAGAAATTGATGTTGAACCAATCCTTAAAATGGGACCCCTCTCTGAATTTCAATACGTCCTGAAAAGCCCAAAAGCCTCTCCCTACATGGTTGAAGACGCCATCGAGAACGACTCGGATTCCCTTGGAATGGAGCTCTTTGCAAACTTCCTTAAAATCTTCATTTGTCCCCAGGCGGCTATCCAACTTATAATAGTCCCTTGTATTGTATCCATGAGAATCACTTTCAAAAATAGGACAGAAATATATCGCATTGCAGCCAAGCTTTTCAATATGGGGTATCCAGTCTATAACGGTCTTTATATTGGACTTGCATGTCCCATCGTTCTCATATGAAGCATTGCAAAAGCCCAAGGGATAGATTTGATAAAAGACACTTTCGTATGCCCACATAGGATAACCTCCGTTTAATCACTGTTCTGCTTTTTCGTGACATTTGTATGAGACCTTAGATATTGATCCTTGCGCTCTCTGATCACTATGCTGCTGCCGTTTAGATAGGCTGCGGCCTGTTCCTGCATTTTAACATTATCCATCTGGCCTTTTAGATGATTTGCGTAGAGGAAACCGATTATGATCGAAATAACGAGATCAATGATATAGCCTATTGCGCCTGGCCCTTGGTCTCCTGAGAATAAAAATAGGATGAGGGTGCAGATTATGAGACCGATTAATGTCGCAATCAGCATATATTTCCAATATTTCCCCATGTCCACGGGGAGGGAACCGACTACTTTGCCTGTCTGTCCATTCATTGCAAAGGAATAGCGTTTTCCCTCGTACTTAGTGCCCAGCATCCAAACCGGGAGCATAGCGTACTCTGTTTCAGTCCCTTTTATGGTAACATTGTCTCCCTTGCGGGATACGGAATCGTAACCCTTAACGGTGTCCCTCATCTCATCTACGAAGGTCTGAGTCACCCGCTTAATGAGCCTGGGTTCACAATCTTTGATCTCTACGTCGTAGCGATTTGCGAGGTAGCCTGAGAAATATGCGCTCTCATAACCCGTTAGGGCTGAATAGTCAAAGGGCTCCAGTGCATCCATCGTGGCATCGTCCATGGATTTTGAGGCATCGACCGGAATGCGGTTGAATGCCATTTCTCCTGAGCGATATATTGCATAGTAGTCCGTTTTCACGTATTCACTATCGCTATCGGACCATCTGGTGCGTTTTTCGGCATCGAAAGAGACTGATCCATCAGCAGTACAGCTCATTAACCAGAAAGGCACGTACACGCCCTGTATTTCCTTGATTTTATTGCCTTTCATGAAGCTGTCTGGAAGCAGCTTCTTTCCTTTGTAGAAATTGTCCAGGGCGGACTGGGCTTGCTTCTTGTCCACCTTGAAGGGAATCATGGTATCGGGCCTAAAAGTCCCTTCAAAGGCTTTTGGAATTATAGCCTGATTCCCACAGTAGGGACACTCAGTAGAAGCTGTACTTTCATCTGCAACAATCTCAGCCCCGCAAGAGGGACATGAATAGCCCTGAAGCTGTCCCTCTTCATCTGTGATGGGCTTAAGATCCGGCTCCGCGAAGGTCATGTCCGAGGAGGCAGCGTCCTTTTTTTCTGCTTCTTCCGCAGCCTTGGCTTCCTCCATCGTGAAGCTGGAGCCGCAGTACTCGCAGGTCATATTGCCTGTATCGCCCTTGTAGGTGAGCGGTGCCCCGCAGGCGGGGCACTTATAATTCATTACTGACATATGGCTTGTACCCGTTTATGGTCTTGGCTTTCCGCAATTTGCACAGAACTTTCCTTCATTCTCCTGCCCGCAGGAACAGACCCATTTTGAAGCTGGGGCGGGTCTTCCGCAGTTGGAGCAGAATTTACCCGTATTGGTCTGACCACATTCGCAGGTCCAGGTGCCTGCAGGAGCGGGCTGGGGCTTTCCGCAATTGGAGCAGAATTTGCCTGTATTGGTCTGACCGCACTCGCAGGTCCAGCCTCCTGCCGCCTGTGGCTGTGCAGCTTGCTGAGGCTGCATTTGCTGCGCCTGCATTTGCTGGGCGGCTTGCTGCGCCTGCATCTGCTGATTCATCGCAAACAGGTTTTGGGCGTTCATCCCACCAGCGTTCATGGCCATATTCAAGCCCGCAAATCCCATCATTGCGCCGTTGGGGTTGTTCCCTGCGGCCTTCATTGCCTCTGCCTGAGCGGCTGTAAGAGTAGCTGCCGCCATGCCTGGATTTCTGTTGATCGCATTCCTCTGGGCTTCCTTGATCATCTTCTCATCTTCTTCGGAAGCTTTTACAGAAGAAACGCCGAAGGAGGCCACTGCG
>JAGBNY010000073.1 GCA_017634175.1 Lachnospiraceae bacterium | reverse complement strand
TTCAAACGGATTAGTACTTCCATTCACGGCATCTTTCTCTGCATAGAGATATTTTTCTGTGAACCTTATTACAGGAATCAAGCTGAATCTATCTGCAAAATATAGATACTTGAGTAATTTACCATATTCTGCAAAGAATCCATCGCCAGGGTCCCCAAATTCAATATAATAAATGTTCTTATCTCGATTCAATGAGCCATACGAGCGTACCTGCATCACAAGCGGGTTTTGCCTCATGGCTCTTTTTACGTAATCCATGTCTCCACCATGCTTCCATGCATAGAGCGCGCAAGCAATCCTTGGATGCTTTTTTGTGAAATGATCTAAGAATACATTCATGTCGAAATAGATTTCCTCCCCAGAATGTTTTTTAAATGAAAATTGATGACAGGAAATTTTAAAAAAATAAGGAATTGTATTTTGTGTTTCATTGACAAATATTTTTCACATTGTTCGTAATGCTTTCTGTAATCATTAAATATTTTTTGGTATAGCTCGTATTTTTCAGGATAATTATACTTTACTCCATAGTAGTAGTACTGCACCCGCTTAAGGAAATCTAAATATGCCTTTTTGATCAATTCTTTATCCCCTATAGACTCCATGAATTTTATTCTGTCCTCCAAAGCGGGGAGTGCATCCAATCTTTTTATAGAAAATCTATTCTGGGTAATGCTGCATTTCTCATCATTCCCCTTATAGTACAAATAACCAATTCTTGAATCATATGACACCTTATCCGCCCTAGACAAAATATGATGCGCAACATATTCATCCTCATGTATGAGTCCATCAGGATAATTAATCCCATCAAACACTTTGGACTTATAAAGCTTACAGCAAGGACTTATTGTAAGTATTTTATTTTCATTGAATAGCTGGTTGTACTTTCCATATCCGCAGCAAATCTCAATAAACGAGGGGCTATCTTTTTTCCTTGTTTTGCTATTTCTTTTTTGTTTATGCGCCTGAACCCACTCCTCATATACCTCTTTCATCGAACAAACAGCAATATCAGAACCAGTATTAACCATATCCTGATATAAAACATCTAAATAATCTTTTGTGACAAAATCATCTGAATCAATAAAAGCAATTAAATCTCCACTTGCAGCCCTGACGCCATTATTACGGGTGCTTGCAACTCCTCGATTTTCCTGATGAATCACTCTTATTCTTTTATCCTTCTTAGCAAGCTCATCACAAATATCAGGGCTCCTATCCGTTGATCCATCGTCAATGAGCAGCACCTCAAGATTCTTATAAGTCTGTGAAAGCACGGACTTCACGCATCTTCTTAAATACTTTTCAACATTATATACAGGAATAATCACCGAAATTAAGGGTTTTTCATCGTTTCTCATATTTAATCAATCCTACGCAGACATCGTATGACCTATCTTATCCAAACCATCCTCGATTACGCCGTAAAGCTCAGAAAATGTGAACCTCTTGGCGGACATGTTGTATAATTCCATCTTGAAATAATCCATCATAAGGTCGAATTCTTCTTCGTCTTCCGACATCTCAAAAAAAAGGTTCTTGCAGGCATCTTCGATTTCATTTGATAATTTGAGATTTGTTTCCAACCCTCGTTCGCAAAAAAACAATTTCCAATACCCCCCGCTATAATCAAGACAAGTCGATTCATCACGAAGACCAAGTATAGTATAGCAGTGCTCAGGTACAGAAAACCGAATAAGTGTGTTTTTAAGGGCTGTCAGTTGGTTTCCATATATGAGGCGAATAAGATTCCCTGTAAGTTCTTTTGTCCCTTCATCTAACGATAAATTCCCTTTTTCCACGAAAAATCCTTTCCAGAAACCATTTCCCCTCTTCCAGCAGTTTCCCATCACTATTATAAAACTTTTTCATTTAGTACTATTTTCTGCAGGAAATCACGATATTGCAAATATCGTCGACTGTGGCTAAGTCCAAATCTGCGTACATCGGAAGAGTCAGCACCCGCTTGCTCACCCTAAGCGCAATCGGGGTCTCTGATGCGTCGAATTTGCCATGGAAGGCTTCAAAGGTATTGGTGAGGGGATAGAAATACTTTCTGGCATAAATATCTTTACTCTTAAGCTCCTCGAAAACCTCATCTCTGCCAACGCCAAAAACCTTCTCATCTATATATATAGGAAAATATGAGTAATTTGGTTTTATGTTTTCGTTATAAATATTCAGCCTAAGCCCCTCTATGCCACGAAGCCTCTCTAGATAGCGCTCATAGACTTTTTTTCTTTTTTCTATCTCTTCATCTACATGGCGCAGGTTGCATAGCCCCATTGAGGCGGAGAATTCATGCATCTTGGCATTGGCGCCGACTGCAGCTATGCGCTCCTCATCAACTATGCCAAAGTCCCGCAGCTCCTGCAGCTTTGCCTCCAGCTCAGAGTCTGGGAAGCACACGGCCCCGCCCTCGATCGTATGAAAGACCTTAGTCGCATGAAAGGAGAACATACTGGCATCTCCAAAGGAGCCAACCCCCCTTCCGTCCAGGGTTTCTCCAAAGGCATGAGCTGCGTCGTAGATTACTTTAAGCCCATGCTTCTTTGCGACCCCTTCTATTTTTTCTGTATCACAGACATTCCCATATACATGGACTGGAAGGATGGCCGAAGTCTTGTCCGTGATAAGGGACTCTATTCTTTCGGGATCCATAGTATAGTCCGATTCCCGTATGTCGCAGAATACCGGAGTCATGCCCGCTCTTACAATGGCATGGGTAGTAGAGGCGAAAGTGAAAGGGGTCGTAATCACTTCTCCCGCAAGGTCCATGGCCTGCAGGGTAAGCTCCAGGGCCATATGTCCATTCGTGAAGAGTTCCATCAAAGGTACTCCCAGATAGCCCTTTAGCTTCTCCTTTAGCTCCTCATGCTTGGACCCCATATTCGTAAGATAACGACTTTCCCAAAGAGGACGGATTTCCTCTATATATTCCTCAATGGGCGGCATCGAGGACCTGGTAACAAAGATTTTCCCTCTTCCCATTCACTTAAATCTCCATCTCTGCTAAGCGGTTCCTTACATATTCCAGTGAAAGCAGGCGTTCCTTGACTTCCTCTTTGCCAAGAATTCTAGTGTTGTCCGAATTGAAAGTTTCAAACTTTGGTCTTTCAGTCATTCCCCTCGTGAAATACTTATCGTAATTCAAATCCCTATTATCGGACGGAATCCTGAAGAAATCGCCCTGATCCTCGGCCCTGAGATACTCCTCCGCTGTGAGCAAGGTCTCCGCCATCTTCTCCCCGTGCCTTATGCCTATGACCTGGGTCTCGTGAGCTTCCGCATGGCAGATTTCCTTAACCGCCTGCGCCAGGGTCTCTATCGTGCAGGATGGAGCCTTCTTCACCAGGATGTCCCCTGCGTGAGCATGCTCGAAGGCATAGATCACAAGCTCCACCGCTTCCTCCAAGGACATTATGAAACGGGTCATCTTTGGCTCAGTGATCGTGATCGGCCTGCCCTCTACGATCTGATCCATGAATAAGGGTATCACGGAGCCCCTGGAACACATCACGTTCCCATAACGGGTGCCGCAGATAAGAGTCCTTTTCTCGTCCACGGTGCGGCTCTTAGCCACAAAGACCTTTTCCATCATGGCCTTTGACGTGCCCATTGCGTTTATCGGATAGGCGGCCTTATCCGTTGAAAGGCAGATGACCTTCTTCACTCCCGCCCTTATGGCGGCAGTAAGCACGTTATCCGTCCCTATCACGTTCGTTCGCACCGCCTCCATCGGGAAGAATTCGCAGCTTGGAACCTGCTTCAGGGCCGCTGCCGAAAAGACATAGTCTACCCCGGGCATAGCCTCCTCTATTGAATTCAAGTCCCTTACATCGCCTATGTAATACTTGATCCGAGGGTCCCCATAGGCATGGCGCATATCGTCCTGCTTCTTCTCGTCCCTTGAAAATATGCGGATTTCCCCTATCCCTGTATTCAGGAATCTATTCAGCACTGCGTTCCCGAACGACCCCGTGCCGCCGGTTATAAGGAGGGTCCTGCCATCAAAACTATCTGTATTCACGTCTCTTCACCACCATCTTGAGAATCGCTCGTATCATTATTTCTCTGTCCCTTCCTTTTTAATCTTTCCAGCTTCTTCTTTGCTTCTTTTATGTCTTTGCAGCCATCTAGAACCATATCAATCATTTCCAAAATTGATTCAAACTGATAATCAGTCATATACATTCCCTCCATCCTGATCCCCTTTTTGCCAGCTCAATGGACCCTTTACTGCCCTTTTTCGGTCTGCTGCCCTTACCGCCTTCATGAAATGAGGGGCCGTATATTTAAAATCAAATTTTTTAGCGAGTTCTTGTGATTTCTCAGACATCTTCCTTTGCAAATAACCATTTTCGAGCACCGTTCTAAGTGCGCTGGCGAATTCCCTGATATTAATCGGATCTACTATGTACCCATTTTCACCCTGGATTACGAGGTCATGCGCCCCATCTGCAAATTTGGATGAAATAATCGGAAGTCCCGCGCACATAGCTTCCAATATCACTAGTCCAAAGCAATCCTCTCTTGTAGGAAAAACAAAAATTGAAGCTTTTCCATAGGCCTTCTTAAGGGCTTCTCCATCCAAATATCCTTTGAAATGGACTCTCTCACTTAGCCCCAAGGCCTTTAGTTCCTGTTTCAAAGAAGCTTCTTCCGGACCTTCTCCCACTATATCCAAAATCCAATTTATGTCACTCAATCTATATAAGGAAGATATGAGGAGATCCAGACCCTTCCTTGGTATCAGGCTGCCCACATAGATTAGCTTCTTTCCTGGTTCATACTCTTTTTTTCGCTGCATGAATTTTTTTTGGTCAATACAGAGTTCGCTGACAAAAATATGCTTTGGATCAGCTCCCAGATAAATCTGATTCTCTTTCGTAGCCCTAGAGCTTGCAATGAAGGCCGATGAAAGCCTCACTATGTATTTTCTGGATAATTTCTGCAAGAATCCTATGTTTCGTTCCGAATGCCTGGTGCCGTCGCTCCATGAAACGAAAGGAATTCTCTTTATTCGGGCATAGGTGCAGCTAAACAGCGCCGCCAAGCTGTATTCGGCGCAGACTATCACATCAGCTTTGATTGACGTTAAGGCACGGATAAGGCCTCTTGGCACCATCCTCTCATTTATCGTGAAGCCAGTCGACAGGAAAACCCATGAGTCCAAAAAATGCACGTTATTCAGCTTTTCTTCTCCCCCGCTCCATTTCCTATAGGTGGCTCCATTCCCGGACAGGAAAAGGATATGGATCTCACAGCTTTTTACATTTTTTTGCAAATATGCAAAAAAAATCAACCCTGTACGGAGACGGCTGATTTGTTATTATAAGAAGCTTCTTCATATTATTTAGGGGAGGGGATTGCCCCCTCCCATTTTCAATCTCAAATGTTATCTTTTTGCCTTTTCCTCTTTTTTGCCCTGGGCGTCCCGAATGGAGAAGCTGATCCTTCCCATCCTGTCCTTGCCGAGACACCGTACCTTAACCCGGTCTCCCAGCGTCAATACGTCCTCTACGTGATTTATCCTATGATCCGAAATCTTGGAAATATGCACCAGGCCCTCTTTGCTCGGCGCAAACTCAATAAAGGCCCCGAATTCCTTAATGGACACTACTACGCCATCATAAATAGCCCCTTCCTCAAAGTCGGAGACTATCATCTTGATGTAGCCCAGGGCTTTATCCATATCGGCGGGATTCTCTCCGCAGACTGAGACGCTTCCATCGTCCTCGATATCGATCTTGACATTGCACCTGGCGATTATCTCATTGATCGTCTTGCCCCTCTGACCCACGACATCTCCGATCCTATCCGGATCTATCTTCGTCAGGATGATCTTCGGCGCATATTCTCCGACTTCCGCGCGAGGAGCCGCAATCGCAGGGGTCATGACCTCATCCATTATATAGTTCCTGGCCTCGTGGCATTGCTTGATGGCCTGCTCAACTATCGGACGGGTAAGCCCATGGATCTTTATGTCCATTTGAATGGCCGTGATGCCCTCTCTCGTGCCAGCCACCTTGAAATCCATGTCGCCAAAGAAATCCTCTAATCCCTGAATATCGGTGAGCACGAGGAAATCATCGTCCGTTTCACCGGTCACGAGTCCGCAGGAAATACCCGCTACCTGCTCCTTGATAGGCACGCCCGCTGCCATCAAAGCCATGCAGGATGCGCAGACAGAGGCCTGCGAGGTAGACCCATTGGACTCAAATGTCTCAGAGACAGCGCGAATTGAGTAAGGGAATTCTTCCTCGCTGGGAAGCACTGGGATTAAGGCCCTTTCAGCAAGCGCGCCATGCCCGATTTCCCTTCTTCCGGGGCCCCTTGAGACCCTCGTTTCACCCACTGAATAGGCCGGGAAATTGTACTGATGAATGTACCTTTTCTCAGTGACATTTGGATCCATGCCATCCACCTTCTGCTTCTCAGAAAGCGGAGCCAGCGTCACGATATCGCAGATCTGGGTCTGCCCCCTTGTGAACATGGCCGATCCATGGACCCTGGGTATCAGGTCAATCTCAGCGGCAAGAGGCCTGATTTGATTGATCTCTCTTCCATCCGGCCTCTTATGGTCTTTCAGTATCATCTTTCGGACAGTCTTCTTTTGATATTGATATACGGCCTCGTCCACAAGCGGCAGCCACTCCTCATTGTCCGCCAGGGCTTCGGCTATTTTCTTCTTGCAAAGGTCCACCGCCTCGTCCCTGGACTGCTTGTCATCATTGAAGGTCGCCTTTTCCATTTCTTCCGGAGGCACGATCTCCCTCATCTTCGCAAATAACTCTTCAGGTATGGCACAGCTCACATAGGAATGTTTTTCCTTCCCTACTTCCGCCTGTATCTTCTTGAAGAATTCAATGATCTTCAGGTTCTGCTCGTGACAAATATAGATTGCCTCGATCATCTTCTCGTCGCTAATCATATTGGCGCCGGCCTCGATCATAATCACCTTCTGTCCCACTGATGCGACTGTGAGCTTTAAGTCTCCCTTGTCCCATTCCGCCTGGGAAGGATTGATCTTGAATTCCCCATCCACTATGCCTAGCTGGGTCATTGCGCACGGTCCATCAAAAGGGATATCGGAAATCGTCGTCGAGAGCGATGCGCCAAGCATTGCCGTAAGCTCCGGACGGCACTCTCCGTCCACGCTCATGACCATGCAATTCAGCGTCACGTCATTCCTGTAATCCTTCGGGAAAAGCGGCCGCATAGGGCGGTCAATGACCCTGCTGGTGAGTATTGCGTTTTCAGAGGGCTTTCCCTCTCTCTTATTGAAGCCTCCCGGCATCTTCCCTACCGCATAGAATTTTTCCTCGTATTCCACGGAAAGCGGGAAAAAATCTATTCCCTCTCTCGGTGCCTTGGAAGCAGTGGCTGTACAAAGTACCGTTGTATCCCCATAGCGCATGAAAGCACAGCCATTCGCCTGCTTGCCGACCCTGTCAATATCCACAGAAAGGGTCTTTCCACCTATTTCCATACTAAATGTCTTAAATCCCATTAAATAAAATCTCCTTTTGCCACGGAATATGGCTGATAAATGATTCTGGCGCAAAGCTATCCTAACGGATTTCTCCGCTCCCTGCACTCCATAAAGATAAAGGCGGGATTTCGTAAATGGAATCCCGCCTGATCATACTGGCTTTCTCGAATTACACCAAGCTATTACTTTCTGAGTCCCAACTTCTCTATTATAGCACGATAACGTTCAATGTCTTTCCTCTTTAAGTAATCCAAAAGGCCCCTTCTCTTACCTACCATCATGAGAAGCCCCCTTCTGGAGTGGTGGTCATGGATATTAACTTTCAAATGCTCCGTCAAGTCTCTTATGCGCTCCGTTAAAATTGCTACCTGAACCTCCGGAGAACCCGTGTCGTTCTCTCCTCTGCCATACTTCTTTACCAGCTCTTCCTTCACTTCTTTTGTTACCATTTTTTTCGTCTCCTTATATAATCTTAGGATATGTCACCATACCCGAAAGCCCTCTCCTAAGCCTGCGCCAGAGACTGCGACAGACTGAGAAGCGGCAAATAATTATTTGATTCTATCACCTTATAAAAATTAAGTCAAGGCAGCACCCGCCTAACCGCGGCCGGTTTTCTGTAATAAGCGCTGTTTATGCGTATCCCAAGCTTCTTAGAAGCCGCGTTTATGACCTGCCCATTTCCTATATAGATTGCGACGTGGTTGATCCTCCCGTACTTAGAATAGAAGAATAAGTCCCCTGGCTTTGCCTCAGAAGCGCTTATCTTCTTCCCGCTGTTCACCTGAGTATACGAGGTCCTTGGCAGGCTGACCCCGTATTTCCTGAATATGCTCTGCACATATCCGGAGCAGTCGCAGCCATTAGTGAGAGAGGTGCCTCCCCAGACATATTTATTCCCAAGGAATTGCTTCGCATAATTTACCAAGGAAACCCTTACATCGGACACGCCATCACCAAATTTGAGTTCTGTCAAAGTGACTGCGGTATCCAACTGCTCCGCAATTGAGACAAATTCCGTGCTTATGTACCCCTCATCCTCGTCGATTGCGACCTTGACCCAATTATCGCTGACCGACCCCTCTGTGACCTCGTAGGACTCCCCCATCGGAACCATGGTCATGACCCTGGCATCCTTATCCGGGAATTCCCGCACGAAAAGGGTGGTGGTATTCACAGTCGCCATCAGGGTCAAGGCCTCCTCCGCGGCCTCTATGGCCTTCCTTCCGGTATAGATGAATTCGGACTTTGCATAGCCCTCCACCTTGCCGGACTTGATTTTAAGCCAATCGCCATCGACCTCCAGAATCTCGCAGCCGCATTTATTGGTCATCTTCCCCACCAGGTCCGACTTCTCATCCGCTTCTTTCCTGATATTCAGGTGATTGCTGACATGTGAGATTCCAAGGTTATCGTAGCCAGCTATACTATTGTCTCCGTCCGTATCAAGGTTCTCACTGATCACGGTGACTAATTTCTCTTCGGAAGCTACCCCAGCGGTCGGAACGTATATGTCTGCGCCATCCATTATAGTCCCTACGCCGGCAGATATTATGAACTTAGAATCTCCAGCCGCTGCGAATAGATGATCCGGACAGAGAAAGGCCAAGGCCATTATAAATACAAAAATTAACCCTTTATTCATGTATAAATCAAAACTTTGCTGAAACCTGCCTAGCCGTCCTATTCTGAGCCATCTCAGCCTCCTTGAATGCGAACGCTATATTCCTTGCATGATCCGCCACTCTCTCCAGCCCGGTCACTATATCTGAGTACAGCATACCGGACTCAGGGGAACACTCATTGGCAGAAAGCCTCTCTACATGCTTATTTTGCAGCTCTTTCTCAGTCCTGTCTATCTCATCCTCCAAAGAAGAGACTTCATCCAGATGAGACTCGTCATCCTTTGCGAATGCCTCAATTGAGAGGCTCAGGATTCGATTCACCCGGTCCATCATTTCCCCAAGCTCACTCACTGCCGCCTTAGAGAAGCCTATGTCCTTTTCACGCCTCTCATTTGCCGCATCCGCAATGTCTTCAGCATGATCCCCTATCCTCTCTATGTCGTTCACCACATGAAAGAGCGCCCCGATCTGCCGCACGTCATCCACTGGCAGATTGACCTGGTTTATCTTCACAAGATAATTTGTTATCTGGTGATTCAGGAAATCTATGTTCTTCTCTACATCGTAGACCTCTTTTATGTCCTCCTCATCCAAGGTTATCAAGGCATTCATCGCCCTGTTCAGGTTCTCTGCGGCAAGACTCGCCATCCTATGAAGCTCCCTCACAGCATCTATTACGGCCGTAGCGGGGGAAAAGATGACTTTTGCACCTATATATTTTAGCTGAAACTGCGCCCTGTAGCTCACATCAGCCTCATCCTCATTCGGCACAAAGAGATAGGTCATATTCACTATCTGCTTCGTGAATGGCAGAAGCATAGCGACTTCCAGGACCTTGAAGCTCGTATGCGCGTTCGCTATTATCCTGCCGGGATTGCCCCTGCTTATTGTGGAAAGAATATTGAGTACAATGTCCATTCCAAGAGTCAATATGACGAAGATTATAGCCGTACCAATGATATTGAAGATCAAGTGAATCAAGGCCGCCCTTTTAGCGTCACGGGTCCCGGCAAGCCCGGCCAACAGCGCGCTCGCACAGGCGCCGATGTTGCAGCCAAGTATTATATACATACAGATCGGGAGACCAATCAGGTCTTGATTAGCTAACAGCAAAAGAATAGAGACTGTGACAGAGGAACTCTGGATGATCGCCGTAAGAACGGTGCCTAGAAGAATCCCGACTAAGGGATTAGTAAGACTCATAAAGGCTTGATGAACGGACTCTATGTCCTTCATTGCGCCCATGGTCGTAGACATTTGAGAAAGACCAAGAAAAAGGATGCCGAAACCAGTAACTATGTCAGCGACCTTCCTGATTGCAGCATTCTTAGAAAACATGGAAAAAATGACTCCTCCGAAGAGGAATACCGGCGCCGCCTTGGAAAGATTGAAGGCAACCAATTGCGACGTCACCGTAGTACCAATATTGGCGCCGAGAATCGGGCCTGCGGCTTGAAACAAGGTCATGAGCCCGGAATTAACAAAGGAAACTACCATGACCGTACAGGCACTTGATGACTGAATAATAGCAGTAAAAATAAGACCGACAAACATCCCTTGGACTGGATTACGTGTCAATGTCTCCAATATCCCTCTGAGCTTCGCGCCAGCGGCTCTTTCGATGCTCTCCCCCATGAGCTTCATGCCATAGAGAAAGAGTCCCAGGCCAGCCGCCATAGCCAAAATCATGCTTGCGTACATAGTTCGTTGAAATACCTCTCGCCCCTGCTTTTGTCTTCTTGAATCTGCGCCTTCAGTTCCTCCAGACCCGAAAACTTGGTCTCAGGCCTCACAAATTTTAGAAGGGATATCTCGATTTCCCGCCCATAGAGACTTCCCTCAAAGTTGTAAAGATAGGTCTCAGATCTGACTTCGCCTATTTCTGAGACTGTGGGTCTGACTCCAAGATTGGTTATCCCATTATATCGAGCTATATTACCATCAGGGTCCATAAATACCGCTAAGGAATAGTATACTCCATTAGGAGGAAGAACCCTGCCCTTCTCCACCGGAAGATTGACCGTAGGAGTCCGTAGTTTCGGTCCTCCTATCCCGTCTCCTCTATCCACCATTCCCCTGAAGGAATAAGGCCTCCCTAAAAGCTCATTTACAAGCTCCATTTTGCCAGCAACGATTGACTCCCTGACAAGCGTTGAGCTTATAAATTTCCTTTGAGCCTTGCCTTCTTCGCTTATTATTGAAGAAAGCTTCTCTATGCGCTTGCATGAAAATGAATACTTTTCGCCCCATTTCTGAAGGAGGGGAAAGTCTCCCCTTCCCTTATAACCGAAGCTCATGTCAGGGCCTGCCGCCACATAGGCCGCCTTCAGCCCTTTAACCATTATCTTTTCTATAAAATCCTCCGGCTCCATAGAAACAGTGTCCTTATTCACAGGAAGCTCTATCAGCCAATCGACGCCGAGGCTCTTAAAGATCTCTCTTTTCTGGGTCTTAGAACATATCCATGGATCTTCCTGTCCCGTCAAATAAGCCTTAATGGAGCCGTCGAAAGTCAGGCATACGGCGGAAAGACCATTATCCTTTTGATCCGTGATGGCTTTTATGAGCTTTCTATGCCCCAGGTGGATGCCATCAAATTTCCCCAATGCTATCGCAGACGATCCACCTTGATAATCTTCAATATCGCTTAATATTCTCATTGAATCAATTCTGAAAGCTGTCCCATGGTAAGGATCCTATCCTCCAGCAGTCCCTCTGATAAAAGAGCCTGAGCCTCGGAAATTTTCAGCGAATCCTCAATCGTAAAGGGACCTGTCCTCATCCTCACAAGGGACTCCATTGTGCCTCCGACAATAAGTTTCTTCCCTATGTCCCTGCAAAGAGACCTGATATAAGTGCCCTTTGAACAAGATACAATGAATGAGATTCTTTGTATGTCCCTTGCTAGGAACTCTATATTATCTATGGACGCTATGTAAACTTTAGAGGGTTTTCTTTCGATCTCAATTCCCGATCTGGCTAGGTCATAGAGCTTCTTTCCCCCCACTTTTTTTGCTGAATACATCGGTGGCACTTGGTCATAGTCACCTATGAATGAAAGTATTGCCTGCTTAACTTTATCGTAATCGAGAGTCTCTAAGTCCGTATCATTTGCCTTATTTATCACTTTCCCAGTCAAGTCTTCCGTGTCAGTCTCAATCCCGAGGCGCAGGACGCATTTATATACCTTGTCCGTATTTATGAACCTGGACGATAGCTTGGTGGCTTTCCCTATGCAAATCGGCAGGACTCCCTCAGCATCCGGATCCAGGGTGCCTGTATGCCCGACTTTACGGGCTTTCAGCATCCCTTTTACCTTTTGCACCACATCATTCGAAGTCCAGCCCCGCTCTTTATTAATTACTAAAATTCCGTCTATCAAAGGGCCTATGGCTTTTCCCTCAGATTTGATCGCTGGAAACTCGACATCCTCAGCTTTTCCCGTTAATCCCATTATTCTCAGTGTCCAGCCCTTCTATCTGACGCTCAATCTGCAAAGAAATATTATTCAAGATATCGTGATAAGTCCCTGACATCGTAAACCCGGCGGCTCTTTTATGCCCGCCCCCATTGAAGGTCTTTGCGATCCTCGCGACATCGATCCTGTCGCTATTCGACCTCAAGGAAACTTTGAAGCACAAAGGATCGGTCTCATGAAGGAATACGGCACATTCGACCCCCTTGGTCAGAATAAGCTGATTCACTATTCCATCCAGATCTTCAGCCTTTGCGCCATAAAAATTCATCATCCTGCGATTTACAACCGAAGCTATGCACAGCCCGTCCATGAATTTCATGGATTCAATGAGCGCTCGCCCTAAAAGCAAATTTTGAATATATGTTTTTTCATAGAAAGTATGCTGGATTATCCACGGAAAATCTATGCCTGTAGCGATGAGCTTCTGCACTATGGAGAGCGTCCTGATTCCTGTATTCGAGAACCTGAATACTCCGGTATCATGGATTATCCCAGCATAAATGCACTCAGCAATGTCACGGTCCAACTTAGACTCGTCAAACAGTGTAAATACAAGCTCTGCGGTGGAACTGGCTTCAGGCTCTATATAGTCATGCATGGCGAATCCGGTATTGCTGATATGGTGATCCACACAGACTGTGACTTTTGCGCCCTTGAAAAGACTGGCTGCTTTCCCAAGTCTCTCCATGTCTCCTAGATCCAGGGCGAAGAACAGGTCAAAAGATTCCGTATAAGGCTCGTCATCCTTTAAGCATGCTATATCCTGAAATCCCTTCAGAAAATCGAAATTAGATGAGGGATGCTCTAGAAATATGGAAATCTCCTTATCCGGATAAACCTTCTTTAGATAATTATACAGACCCAGGCTGGCTCCAACAGAATCGCCGTCAGGACGAATGTGCCCCGCAATGCCTACCCTGCTCGCTCCTTGCATCAAATCATTTAAATTGATCATTCACACTTTCTCTCTGTCTGAAAAATCATCAGACGATAATGCGTCCTGTTCCAGGACCTCATCTATGCGCTTAGACATATTGACCCCATATTCTATGGAATCGTCCAAATAAAAGGTAAGTTCCGGGGTCAGCCGCAGATTCACGATATGAGCTAACTCCCTTCTTATGAATCCTTTTGCGGAATTCAAGCCCTCCAGCGCCTCATCCTTGTCTCCCATGATGGAGATATAGACCTTGCAGGTTTTAAGGTCCGGAGCCACGCTCACTCTCGTCACCGTGGTCATGAAAGGGACTCTTGGATCCTTCACTTCCCTTATGATCTCTGAGAGCGCCCTCATCACTTCCCCATTTATCCTGTTATTCTTGGTTGAATTCTTTCTCATAGCTTATTTACGCTCAACCTCGACCATCTTATAGAACTCAATCTTGTCATCCACATTGACATCCTTGAAGTCCTCAAAGACAAGGCCACATTCGTAGCCTTCCCTGACTTCCTTCACGTCGTCCTTGAATCTCTTCAGTGAAGACAGCTTTCCATCGAAGATCTGTTCATCACCCCTCGTGATGCGCGCTGAACAGCCTCTCTCCACAATGCCGTCCGTAATATAGGACCCGGCGATATTCCCGATCTGAGATGCCTTGAATACCTGCCTGATTTCCGCGTGTCCAATTATCTTCTCTTCAAAAATAGGCGCCAGCAAGCCCCTCATCGCGGCCTCGACATCATCGATTGCCTGATAAATGACCTTATAGAGCCTGATGTCCACGTCCTCTGCATCAGCTGTCTGTTTCGCCATATTGTCCGGACGTACATTGAAGCCAATGATGACCGCATTCGAGGCCGATGCAAGGTTCACATCAGATTCGCTGATCGCACCGACTCCTCCATGTATGACCTTTAATTGCACCTCTTCGTTAGAGAGTTTTTCAAGGGACTGCCTCAATGCCTGTACCGAACCCTGGACATCTGCCTTGATTATGACATTGAATTCTTTGAGGTCTCCTTCCTTAATCTGAGAATAGAGGTCCTCAAGGCTCATCTTATTCTTGGTATCGCTGACCAGTTCCTTCTTATGCTGTGCCTTGAATGTATCTGCGAACTCCTTGGCTTCCTTATCGGTCTCAGGAGAAACAAAGATTTCTCCGGCTTCCGGCACGTCGTCAAGCCCCAGAATCTCCGCCGGCATGGAGGGTCCGGCCTCCTTTATGCGGTTCCCGTTCTCGTCCAGCATAGCCCTGACTCTGCCGTGGCAGGAGCCTACTGCAATATAGTCACCCACATGCAGGGTGCCCTTTTGGACTAAGATGGTCGTAACAGGGCCTCTGCCCTTATCCAGTCTGGCTTCAATGACAAGCCCTCTCGCCTTCCTATTGGGATCCGCCTTAAGCTCCATGATATCTGCCGATAACAGGATCATCTCAAGAAGCTGGTCTATGCCCTCCCCCGTCTTAGCCGAGACAGGGACGAATACCGTAGAGCCGCCCCAGTCCTCCGGGATAAGCTCGTGCTCTGAAAGCTCCTGCTTCACCCTGTCAAGATTGGCGGATGGCTTATCAATCTTATTTATAGCGACTATTATCTCGACATTCGCGGCCTTCGCGTGATTTATGGCTTCAACTGTCTGCGGCATGACTCCATCATCCGCAGCGACCACGAGGATGGCGATATCCGTCGCATTCGCCCCCCGCATACGCATGGCAGTAAATGCCTCGTGTCCGGGCGTATCGAGGAAGGTGATCTTGCTGTCGCCGCTCTTTACCACATAGGCTCCGATTGCCTGAGTGATGCCCCCGCTCTCCTTCTCCGTGATGTTGCTTTGACGAATCTTATCGAGGAGCGAAGTCTTACCATGGTCTACGTGTCCCATTACACAGACTACAGGAGGACGCTTCTCCATCTTCTCCTCATTGTCCTCGGTAGTCTCCTTCAAGAGCTCCGCGATCACATCCACCTGCTTTTCATGCTCGCAGAGAATGTCATAATCCATGGCGATGCTCTCAGCTTGCTCAAAGCTTATCTCAGAATTCACCGTCACTATCTGCCCCGAAAGGAAGAGCTTCTTTATGATCGCTGAAGGCTGCATCTTCATGTGATCGGAAAGCTCCCTGATCGTCAAGGTATCGGGTATCGTGATTACCTTGATCTCTTCTTCAGGCTTCTTGACCTCCGGAGCCGGCTTATGGAAGCCATGAGGATTGATCTTCCTGACCTTCCTCTCCTCGCTGAGCGAGGCCTCTATGCTGGCATCTTTCCTCTTTCTTGCGTCTGCTGCCCGCTTCCTGTCTGCGTCTGACCTATGCTGCTTGTCCTGCCCCTTCTGCGCAGGAGCCCCTGCAAAGCCTCCGCCGCCCTGCGTGTTTGCCTGGAAGGCTCCCTGCCTTCCATTTCTTCCCATATTGCCAGAGCGACCAGCACCACCCCCAGAAGAGCGGCCACCGCCTTGAGACTGGCCTCCAAACTTCGCAAAGCCGCCCTGATTATTGCCTCCAGACTTCCCTGTGAAGCCCCCTTGGTTCCTTTCCGTCCTGCCATAGGATGAACCTCCCCTTCCCTGGGTATTCCTGCTGCCCTTATCTTTGGAGGCTGCCACAGGCCTCTCTTTCATGGAAGCATAGATATTGCCAATAACTTTTCCAGCGGTTGAAACAGGCTTTTCTATGTCGTTCTTCGCCTCTGCCTTGTCTTCGCCCTGTTCATGCGCTTCCTGCTGCTTTTCTGGGCCATTCTTTTCCTGTGTCTTAGAGGCTTTAGTTTCAACGGCTTCCTTGGGCTTTTCATTCTCTGACTGCTCCAAAGGGTTACTCTGAACGGACTTTGATTCTTTTTCGCTGTCCAATCCATCGCCCGTGCCTTTTGGAGCCGCCAACACCTCGTCCGGCTTCTGTGCCGACACAGAAGGGGCTTCCTTGACGACTTCGGCCGCCTTCACAGTCTCTGCAGCTTCCTGAACTTTAGAGACCTCTTCTGCATGAGTCTGTTTTACCGGACTCTTGGGCTTTTTTTCCTCAGCAGGAGCTTTATTCCTGCTGTCTTCTTTCACGATGAAGGCATCCGGGCTCGCAACCTCTGTATGCTTGAAAGGCTTCCTAGTCTTGGGCTGCTCGATTTTCCCATTCGAGATCCTTACAATTTGGCGCTCCCCATTCTTCTTGCTCCCAACGGTGGTGGTAGCAAAAATAATGTTCTTCTTCTTTTTGGGCTGTTTCGCACTCGTTCCATCCTGCTTTGCCTTTGCAGCAGCGCTCTTCCTTGTGCCCTGCGCTTTTGGGGTTTCTCCGCTTTTTTGCGCCTCACCCTCCTTCTGCGCCTCTCCCTCCGGAGCTGCCGTCTGAGGCGCTGTTAATGTCTTAGGCCTGGACCCAAACTTAGCCCTTACAGCATTCGCCTGCTCATCATCAATAGTATTCATATGATTAGTATAATTACCGCCCCTTGAATTCAGGAATTGGATAATTTCCTTATTTGTGACAGCAATGCCCTTTTCCGTCAGCTCTTTCTTTAGTTTCATAATCTGAATTGTAGCCATTATAAGTCACTCCTAATCGAAAGGCACCTTGTGATCCCTTCTGCAAACCCTTTGTCTATTACCGCAACACATACCCTGCTAGCTCGTCCGGTAGCGTCCCCGAGCTTCTCCCTGGTCCCATGTCTTATCATCGGGACATGATAATACGTACACTTATCGGTAAACTTCTTCGTAGTCGCGTTCGATGCATCATCGCTAATTATCACAAGGTGGGCTTTCCCACTTCTCACGGCTTTAAGTACAGATTCTTCTCCGCTGACGGTCTTTCCTGCCTTCGTAGCAAGTCCCAGCATGGAATCCGCCCTGCTATCCAATTTTCCCAAATCTATCTATCGACTCCTACTTTTGGAATTTCAAAAAAATATGCGCCTTTTGCTTTCAATGATCTTTGCAGGGAAGCCTTTTTCTCAGCCTTCTTCAAGCAGTCATTTTTCCTGCAAAGATAAGCCCCTCTGCCAGGCGCCGTTTGGAATTTGTCCCAAATAATGGACTCATCCTTGTCTTTTACAAATCTATATAATAGGCTCTTCTCACGAATCGCCCCACAGAAAGAGCATTTTCGCATAACGGGATGGCTCATTCATCGATATCCTTTCCCTCATCCTCCATCGAAGGGAATATCACCCCATGCTCCTCGCTTTCAGTTACGCTCTCATCTGACCCAGAATCTTCTTCCTCAGAATCTTCTTCCCCGGAATCTTCTATAGGCTCTTCTGCGATGTCCGTTTCATCGTCCTCGCCCTCGTATGCGCCGCCATCCTCCACATTCTCAGCTACAGCGCCTTCCTCAGCGGAATCGTCCTCTTCTGAATACTCAGCCTCTTCATCTTCCTCGTAATACCCTTCTTCGTCCTCCTCGTAGTACTCTTCTTCGTCCTCATCTACGAGATAGTCTTCCATACGGAAGCCAGGGGCATCCTTGGCCTGAGTTTCGGACTTAATATCTATCTTGAAGCCGGTGAGCCTTGCAGCCAGCCTCGCATTCTGTCCCTCTCTTCCAATCGCAAGGGATAGCTGATAGTCAGGGACCACCACCTTTGCCGTCTTTTCGTCTCCATCCACTATCACGGACACGACCTTTGCCGGCGAAAGCGCATTCTCTATGAAGATGGCAGGATTCTCATCCCAGTTAACGACGTCGATCTTCTCGCCCTTAAGCTCATCGACGATCGCATTGACCCTAGATCCGTTCATTCCGACGCAGGAACCCACCGCATCCACATCAGGATTATTGCTCCATACGGCAATCTTTGTGCGGCTGCCCGGTTCCCTGGATATGCTCCTGATTTCCACCGTGCCGTCCCCTACTTCGGACACCTCGTTCTCGAAGAGCCGTTTAACGAGCTCAGGATGGGTCCGGCTCACCATGATCTTGGGTCCCCTCGGGGTATTTCTGACTTCGAGGATATATACCCTCACCCTGTCCCCAATATCCAGGTGCTCGCTCTTTACCTGCTCATTCTCAGAAAGCACCGCATCGGTCTTGCCCAGGTTTATGTTGATATTACGCCCCATGAACCTTTGCACGGTCCCTGTGACTATCCCCCTCTCCTTTGAGAAGAATTCATTATATATGGAATTTCTCTCTTCTTCCCTTATCTTTTGGAGGATAACATTCTTAGCATTCGTCGCCGCTATTCTTCCAAACTCCTGAGATTTGAGCGGTATCCTCACTGTGCCCCCAATCTCAGCGTTGAAGTCCAGCGTCCTCGCTCTCTCCAGCGAAATCTGAGTCTCCTCATCCTCTTTCTCAGGCTCATCCTGTACCACGAGCTTCTCCTGATAAAGATGATATTCGCAGGTCTGCCGATCTATCTCGCAAATAATATTATCGGTATGCGTAAAACTAGTCTTGCAGGCAGTCAGAAGTGAATTTTCAATAGCTTCCAGCATTGTATCCCTGCTGATGCCCTTCTCCTCCTCGATCAAGCTCAACGCTTCCCTCAAGAGCTGGCTAGGATCCACCTCAGCCTTAGATGCCTTCCTTCTTACAGCCATTTCTTTGCCTTTCTATTCATCAATCGTCTCCATGAATCCCGGAGAGCTAATCTCCATGGTGTATGATTCTTCTATGAAATCATGCTTATCTAAGAGCTTACTGGCCTGGCGGCTAACTAGGACGCAGTCATCTATCGTTATCCCGCCCTCCTTGTCAATGAAAGCTCTCAGGAAATAATTTCCATTCTCTAAAACGTATTCAGTGCGTATCAGGGTAAAACCCTCTTTTTCGGCAATCGGCTGTACAAGATCATAAAATCTTTTCTCAATGCTTATTCTGTCCAATCCATGCCTCTCTTAGCCACAATACAATCATATCATAAAGAAGAGTGGGCTTTTCATAGCCCACTCCACAGTAACTTATTAAATATATCATTGAACCCTCGATACGTCAAGCAAGAATGTGTTGTTTTTGTCTCTGTGCATATGTTATAATTTAGTCAATATCCATCCTGAGCATGCCTCATTTTTCGGCAGGCTCCCATTCGGAGGTCAATGAATGTTAATTTTGAAAATGTCGCCCGTATTTAAGAAGTACATTTGGGGAGGCAGAAAACTCATAGATGAATACAATAAAGTAACCGATTTGGACAGGGTCGCTGAGACCTGGGAGCTCTCATGCTATCCAAATAATGAGACACTTATAAAAGGCGGTCAATACGATGGGATCTATTTATCCGATTTTATCAACGAACACGGTTGGAATATTCTTGGGACAAATTGCTCCAATATGAAAGATTTCCCGCTTCTTATAAAGCTGATCGATGCCAAGGAAAATCTCTCCATCCAGGTCCATCCGGATGATGCCTTCTGTGAAGCTCATAAGAACCCCGAATACAAGGGAAAAGCCGAAATGTGGCATATCCTCGAAGCGGAGCCGGGCGCTTCCATATATTATGGCTTGAAAAAGAATATCTCCAAAGAGGAATTCGTAGAACGCATCAAGTCAAATACATTGGAAGAAGTCCTGAATAAGGAATATGTCCACGTGGGAGATACCTTCTATATACCCGAGGGCACCCTGCATGCGATAGGACGGGGAATCGTCCTGGCAGAGGTCCAAAGGAGCTCGAACTGCACCTTCAGGGTGTATGACTATGGGCGACTTGGACTAAATGGGCGACCTCGTGATCTCCACGTTTCCGAGGCGATCGAGGTCGCCTCTCTGAGCCCGGTAAACACAGAGAATATGTCGAAGTCTCATTTATGGGCTTGCGAACACTTTATTGTTGACCTGATTCAGGTTTCAGGTAGAAAAATCTTGAATTCTTCAGCTTCCTCATTCCAAAGCCTGCTGATAACGAGCGGCGAGGGAAGCATTGATTCAGCAGAGCACTCCCTCCCCTTGAAAAAAGGCGACTGCCTCTTCATAAGCGCGGAAGAGGGAAGCTATGCCTTGAATGGAGAAATAGAAGCCTTGTTATCCTATATACCAGATAAGGAGATGATAAATGGAAAATAAATCTGCAAACAAGATGGGGACCATGCCCATAGGGAAGCTCCTGATCAGCCTATCCGTGCCGATGATGGCATCCATGCTGGTACAGGCGCTATACAATGTAGTGGACAGTATCTTTGTCGCAAGGCTCTCAGAGAACGCCCTGACCTCAGTCACCCTGGCCTTCCCCATGCAGACTTTGATGATATCCTTGGGAAGCGGGACTTCGGTCGGGGTGAACGCAATGCTTTCCCAATCCCTTGGAGAAAAGCATTATGACAATGCGAATAAGGCCGCAAATAATGGCATCTTCCTTGCCATTATGAGCTATCTCGTATTCCTGATCATTGGAGTCTTCGTCGCAAGTCCCTTTATACGTTCTCAAGCCACCAATCCTGAAATCATTGATGGCGGCATCACCTATCTGCAGATCTGCTGCAACCTCTCAATCGGGGTAATGCTCCAGATAACCTGCGAAAGACTATTGCAATCCACGGGGCTTTCCATTTATTCAATGATTACGCAGATGTCAGGAGCCGTCTGCAACATTATCTTGGATCCTATCCTTATATTCGGACTCTTCGGTGCCCCTAGGCTTGGAATCGCCGGGGCGGCCTATGCGACTGTGTTCGGTCAGATTCTTGGCGCTTCCCTCGCAATCTTTTTCAATCTCAAGAAAAATACCGATATCAAGATTTCAATAAAGGACATCCTCAACCCTGATTTTGGTACCATTAAAAGGATATATTTCGTAGGAATCCCATCCATCCTCATGATGGCGATCGGATCTGTCATGACCTATTTCATGAATCTCATTCTTTCAACCTTCGAAACCACCGCTACTGCTGTATTTGGGGCCTATTTTAAGATCCAAAGCTTTTTCTTCATGCCCATTTTCGGTCTGAATAACGGACTCATTCCGATCATTGCCTATAATTATGGCGCAAGGAACAGAGGCCGCATTATGGAAGCTTTTAAGAAGGCCGTTGGAATCTCATTCACGATCATGATGATAGGGACGATCGTCATGCACCTCTTTCCCGCAGCCTTGCTGTCGCTCTTCTCTGCTTCGGCAAGAATGCTTGAAATCGGCAAGCCCGCTCTTAGGATAATCAGCCTGAGCTTCCCTCTCGCCAGCATAGCCATAATATGCGGCTCAGTATTCCAGGCCCTGTCCCAAAGCTATTACTCCTTGATTGTCTCCGCTGCAAGGCAGCTCCTGGTGCTGATCCCGGTCGCCTGGCTCCTATCCAGAACCGGGCAACTGAATCTGGTCTGGGCATCTTTCCCAATTGCAGAGCTTGTCTCTATAGCTCTGTCACTATATTTCATGAAGAGAGTCCATAAGTTGTCACTCATGACACTGGATCAGGACCTTGTCCGATAAGGAAAGAGGTGCGTATGTTCGATATTAAGTTCAACGGCAAGGAAGACTCTAAGAGGATTTTCCTTTGTTTATTGGCTTCAGTAGTGATGTCGCTAAACCTGTCAACATTCGTACATACCGGAGGGCTGCTGCCCGGCGGCTTCTCCGGCCTTACCATCCTGATAATCAATCTCGCCCAGAAGTTTTTGGGCGTCACTTTGACCTACGGTCCAATCTATATCATCCTAAACGCCCTCCCAATTGTCCTAAGCTTTCAGAAGCTAGGCAAGAAATTCACGATTTTTTCCTGCTTCACAATAATAATGACCAGTATCCTGACTGACATCATACCGCAATACGTAATCACTTACGATGTCCTGCTGATAAGCATATTCGGAGGGCTGATAAACGGATTCGGTATCTCCCTCTGTCTCTTCGCCGGCGCAACCAGCGGGGGCACTGACTTCATCTCCATCTATATTTCTGAAAAATACGGAATAGATGCCTGGAACTATATCCTCTGTTTCAACGCCATCATGCTCATAACGGACGGCTTCCTATTTGGCTGGGACAAGGCCCTCTACTCAATTCTTTTCCAATATGCTTCCACTCAAATGATCAGGACCTGCTATAAGCACTATAATAAGAACACGCTTTTCATTGTCACGGATCACCCGGAGGCTGTTACCCAGGTCATAAACAGGGAGACCACGCATGGAGCCACTGAGATTAAGGTCATCGGGGCTTACGAGGATAAGCAAAGGATGATGGTCTATTCCGTGATTTCCAGCGACGAATTGAAGAAAGTCGTGAGCGGTCTCAAAAAGTCCGATCCAACGGCTTTTGTCAATGTCATGAAGACGGAGGAGCTATCGGGCAGATTTATCATGCGTCCCAAGGATTGAAGCCCCGTCCTTTGGCTTAAGCCAGGCGCGGCGCTTGTGAAACCCATTCTTGTTGTACTATTCAAGGGATTTGGAGATGCTATCAGTAACTATTCACGGTCAGCTTTTTGACCGTGAGTAGTTACGCTAATCATGCACAGGCCTCCCGCTCTTCCCTCGCCATCGCCGATTGAACCCAGCATTGTATCCCAATTTTCGTACTCTTCCATGCCCCTGCTGCCGTTATGGACAACGAAATAATCCCTTTTTGTATTAGTCGATTCCCTTGTCACGCATACTGTATGGATTTGTCTGAAAATATTCCTTTTGTTATTGAAAAAAGTAAGGATGAATGCCTTTGACGACTCAGCCTCATTTTTGAAAGTCTTTGGATTTGTCGAGATAGACACATTGAGTCCAATTAATGATAGATAATCATAGATGGCAGAGGGCGCTGTCCCGAATTCTCCTGAGAGCAGGATGCCGTCCTTTTCAAAAACCCCAATTAATTCAGAGAGTTTCTTTGGTCTTTGAAGGTGTTTCAAGAGGTTGTAAACTGCTATCACTTCACAGCCGCAAAACCAGAAGGGAAAAAGCCCGAATCTCGTCAATTTGAATTCGCCTTGATACTCAATTAGCTGTCCCTTGCCAAGACCTCTTCTCTCTTCTATCAGGCATTCTTCTCTCCTATTCCATTCTTCGTTCTGAGCTATTATCTCCGATTTTGACTTGGATTTTATTAAAAAAAATCCGCTGCCCGAGTGCGGCAGCGGAATGCCGGGGATCCTGAGAACTGAAAAACGCCCCTCGAATCCCCGTTTTCTAAGAAAATCCAATAGCTTTAATGTAAGAAACCGAATCATCAAATGCTCAAATCAAACTTGGCTCCAGCCATAGGAGGAAGCTTCCTCTCGGCCTCTATCTCGTCCCAATTTACGTTCTTGATCTTTTCTGTCAATTCCTCAATCGAAGACGCCTCGACCCTTGTCCGTTTAACCTTATCTGACTTCAATTTCTCGGCAGCTTTCTTTTCATCTGCTTTTTCAGCTTCCTTCTTTGCCGCCTTCCTGTCCTCGATAGATTTCTCTATCCTCTCCTGCTGCTTCTCGCTCATCTTTTCGAGTTCTGCAAAGTAGGAGACCTTCCCCTCGCTGTCAAAGGAGAATCCAATCCTCGTGATTTGATCCGCATCGTCACCTAAAGATGTGCGGATTTCTTCCATGGCAGAGCCGGCATTATCCAAAATACCATATACTCTATTCGCCTCTTCCTCGTCCTCTGCCATCTTTTCCAATTCATCCGGATCCAGGAGCACGCTGAATTCCTTCGTACCCCTTGACATGATCTCGCTCGCTTCCTCCTCGCTGTCTGTCTTAGCGATGAAGAAGTCCATGTTTCCATACTTCTTCTTGAGCGATTCCAATAAATCCTTGGCCTTGTCACTAAGCTGCACATCTTCAGTCTTATCGGACATCACTTTCTTAGGGGACTTAGCCTCTTCAGAAGAGGGTGCCTTCGAAGCCCTGTCCGAACGACCAGTCTTTGAAGAATTGTAAAGGCTCTGCATCAATTCATAATTATTGCCAATTCCTATCGCCATACCTACCTCCTTGTAATTCAATTCCTAACGCTTCCATGCTGAAACATCCGCCTGAACTCAGTGAATAGCTACGAATACTATTCGATCAGTCAGGAAACTCATAGTATCTTTCTTTTATATCGGATAATCAACACAATTTCATTATGCCTATATTTGATTATTTCGTGTAACTATTCAGAATGCCCTGGAATCAGGTGAGATTTACTGCTCAAGCTTACTTGAAAGCAGTAAACCTCACCTGATTCCAGGGCGGTAACGATAGTTACCGCCCCCGCACCTCGTAAAAATTTGATTTAAATCAAATTTTTTGAGGTGCGGGTAGGGGGTTCTGAATAGTTACTATTCACGGTCAGCTTTTTGACCAAGAATAGTAACATTATTTCTGTATTGCACCGGGGTCATCCCGTATCTCTTTTTGAATTGTCTGTTGAAATGCTCGACGCTTGGATAGCCTACCGCCTCCGCCACATTCTCAATCTGCATATTCCCATTTTTCAAAAGAGTTCCCGCCTTCTTAAGTTTGAGCTTTGTCACAATATCGCTGAAGCTCTCCCCTGTACTGGTCTTAATGTATCTCGAAATATGGTTCTTAGAAAGATCGAATTCATCCGCTAAATCATCCAATGTGACCGTAAGATAGTGCTCATGAATGAAATTCATTATCTCCATGAGCCTCTTGTCATTCTTGACCGAACCCTCCTGGATCTCATTGACCTGATTCACGGCTCCTGCAAGGGCATGAATAGAGGCTTTGATGATGTCGGGGTCTATTCCGACTCCCCAAATATTCCTGCCATTATCAGCCTTGATGCCCACGAAAGAGAGTGCCCTTGAAGATGATCCCCTGTCGATGGCATGCTCAGAATAGCTGGAAAGCTCGTATGTCACACCAAAGAAGGACTTAAGCGCATTGCTTACTGCGTCCAATCTTCCGTTCCCATTGGCAACAACCGTCATCTCCTGCCCATCGTAGATGATATTGACCTTAGCCAAAATTCCATCCTCCCTCTGCTCAAAATGACATTCGGGAATTGAGAAGAGGGTTTCCTGGTGCATATAACGGTCTTCGAATATTTGATAGATTCTCTTCGGGGAAAGCTCCTTATGCTCCTTATCTGAAATTGCCTTTACGGCATAGCTGAAATCGCTCTGCATGGCCTTTGGAATCTCTATTCCATAATTAGTTTGAAGGATGTAGCTGACTCCGCCCTTCCCGGACTGGCTATTGATACGGATAACGTCCCCATCGTATTCCCTGCCCACGTCCTTAGGGTCCACAGGCAGATATGGCACGCTCCATGGCTTATCCAGATGCTCTTCCCTCCAAGCAAAGCCCTTAGCTATCGCATCCTGGTGGGATCCTGAGAAAGCCGTGAATACAAGCTGCCCGGCATAGGGCTGCCGCTCATAGATTCTCATCCTAGTGAGCCTTTCATAGGTTTCTCCTATCTCAGTGATATTTGAAAAATCCAGCTTTGGGTCGACCCCATGAGAATAAAGGTTCATTGCGAGTGTGACAATATCCACGTTCCCGGTCCTTTCCCCATTCCCAAAGAGGGTGCCCTCTATCCGGTCCGCCCCCGCCAGAAGCCCGAGCTCCGCATCCGAAATACCGCATCCCCTGTCATTATGAGGATGAAGGGATAAAACCACGTTTTCTCTGAATTTTAAGTTCTTATGAATGGACTCAACCTGGGTAGCAAAAACATGGGGCATCGAATTCTCGACCGTTGTTGGTATGTTTATTATGACCTTTTCATCGCCCTGCGGCTTCCAGATTTCAAGCACCGAATTACAGACATCTATTGCATATTCCACCTCTGTCCCGGGAAAGCTCTCAGGTGAATACTCAAACGAAAAATTCCCCGGGGTTCCATCCGCAAGCTCTTTTAAGAGCTTCGCTCCATCGATCGCGATCTGCTTAACTTCATTCTGGTCCTTATGAAAGACCTGCTCTCTTTGAGCCACTGAAGTTGAATTATAAAGATGAACGATCGCTTTGGGGGCTCCATCCACTGCTTCAAAGGTCTTTTTTATAATGTGTTCTCTTGCCTGAGTCAAAACCTGGACAGTTACGTCATCAGGTATCATATTCTTTTCAATCAAGGTCCTGGCAAAAGCGTACTCTGTATCGGACGCAGCAGGAAAGCCGATTTCAATTTCTTTAAAGCCGATTTTCACCAGTAAATTAAAGAATTCCAGCTTCTCATCGAGACTCATAGGCTCTATCAACGCCTGATTGCCATCTCTTAGGTCCACGCTGCACCAAATAGGCGCCTTCCTTAATCTGTCCTGGCGCACCCAATCGTAGGTGGGATTCTGTGGCATGAAGTATTGAACATGGTACTTATTCTTGTCAAACATGGGACTTTTTCCTTTCCGTTTAAGCGAATACATCAATAAATTTGACTTATTTTATCATCTAAAAAAACAAAATACAACCTCATGATTGACAAAAAGTGTTTTATATATGAAAATCCTTAGGAGCCATAAATAACGTGATAAGCAGGACATCACACTATAAGTTAGTTTATGGATTCTTAGGAGCTGTCCCTTAATTAACTGCCGAATTGTAGCAGGATTTTTCTTTGCGATTGCGGGTGCAGGTAAGGGCGCATAGCAGGCTATGCAACCGAACCTGCATCTATAAGACCAAAGGAAAAGACAAGAGAAATCGACAGATTAATAAGTGACAGATCCTTAATACGCTTTTATGCTATGAAATAAGGTAGTCAGCAGGTAACAATTCATGCGCAGCCTGCTGTCTGAAAGAAGGAGGACTATATGTCACAAGAAAAAAAGAATCCCTATGCCGGCACTCAAACCGAAAAGAATCTGGAAGCCGCCTTTGCAGGCGAATCTCAGGCACGAAACAAGTACACCTATTTCGCTTCTAAGGCCAAAAAAGAGGGCTTTGAGCAAATTTCATCGCTTTTCTTAAAGACAGCGGATAACGAGAAAGAGCACGCGAAAATGTGGTTCAAGGAGCTGAATGGAATCGGCTCTACCGCAGAGAACCTTGCTGCTGCGGCCGATGGAGAGAATTTTGAATGGACAGATATGTATGAGGGCTTTGCAAAGACCGCTGAAGAAGAGGGCTTCAAGGAGCTTGCAGAAAAATTCCGCAAGGTGGCAGCCATCGAAAAGCACCATGAAGAGCGTTACCGTGCCCTTCTGAAGAATGTGGAAATGCAGGAAGTGTTCAAAAAGAGCGAGGTAAAGGTTTGGGAATGTAGGAATTGCGGCCATATCGTGGTAGGCACCGAAGCCCCTGAAACCTGCCCGGTTTGCAATCACCCGCAGGCCTATTTTGAAATCACGGCTGAGAACTATTAAACAGACCTAGACCAATATTAGAAAAAGGTAACTATCGTTACGGCTCCCACACCTCGCAAGATTTGATTTCCGAATCCTTTTATCGTTTAAGAAATCAAACTTTTGCGAGATGTTCTGGATACTTGCATAAAAAGTAGTACTACTTAAGCCCCTGCGTCTGGCTTTTAAGTCAAACGCAGGGGCTTTTTATTTTAATTCAAACAATGACACAGAATTCTTGACATTGCTGTATCGTCCCAACTTAATCTTTTCACTGCATATACGGGAAATGGCACCTATCCACTGTCCCTTCAATAAAACCTGATCTTTTTCACCAATGCCATGAATTCCTGATTATTGTCGCTATGAGCGAACATCTCTATTAGCTTCTCCGTGGCCTCTTCGGCTTTGATGCCAATCAATGCCTTGTGGATGATATCGCTGGCCTCAATCTCCTCTTCTGTAAGCAAGAGGTCATCACGTCTCGTGCTTGATTTCTGCAAATCGATTGCAGGGAAGACCCTCTTTTCCTGAAGCTTTCTATTCAGCACCATTTCCATGTTGCCAGTCCCTTTGAATTCCTCATAGACCACATCATCCATCTTGCTGCCGGTATCGACAAGAGCCGTGGCGAGGATTGTAAGGCTGCCCCCTTCCCTCATATTCCTGGCAGCCCCGAAAAACCGCTTTGGCATATGCAGGGCGGCCGGGTCCAAACCGCCTGAAAGTGTACGGCCTGAGGGTGGGACAGTAAGATTGTAAGCCCTAGAAAGCCTGGTAATCGAATCCAAGAGAATCATCACGTCCTTCTTCAATTCAACGAGCCTTCTAGCCCTCTCAATAACCATTTCAGAGACCCTTTTATGGTGCTCTGGAAGTTCATCAAAGGTAGAATAGATGACTTCTACGTTTCCGCTAATGGATTCCTTTATATCTGTGACTTCTTCGGGTCTTTCATCTATCAGAAGAATGATAACATGAATCTCTGGATGGCTCCTAGTCACTGAATTCGCAATTTGCTTCAAGAGGGTGGTCTTTCCAGCCTTTGGCGGGGAGACGATCATTCCCCTCTGTCCTTTTCCCACAGGAGAAATAATGTCCATGATTCTCATTGCAATATTATTTGAATCCCCTTCCAGGCGTATCCTCTCATTCGGGAAAATAGGAGTCATGTTCTCAAAAGACAGCCTCTTGGCCGCTTCAGACGGCAACAGGCCATTGATGTTTTTAACATATAGAAGAGCGGAGAATTTCTCTCCCTGCGCCTTAAAACGGGTGTTTCCGGTAATTATGTCCCCCGTCCTCAAATTGAATTTTCTAATCTGGCTTGGCGCCACATAGACATCGTTATCTCCGGGCAGATAATTCTCACAGCGAATAAATCCATAGCCATCAGGCATGACTTCCAATATCCCGGATGCCACCTTGCCTGAATCCAGAGCATCCTTGTCCTTTGGGATACTGTCCAAATGTATCTCCGGTTCATCGCCCATATATCTGCGGTCATTGGCTATAGGCACTTTTTCATTAGAAGTCCTGTCAGAAGGATTTCTATCTGCCAAACGATCCCCTATTGTCCTCTCTTGTGAATTCCTATCATTGGAAACCTTGTCATTAAAAGCCCTGTCATTAGAGGCTCTGTCGTTAAAGGTTCTATCATTAGGAGTTCGGTCGTTAGAATTCTTGTCACTAAAAGTCCTGTCATTGGCAGACCTATCATTATAAGTCTTGTCATATGGTCTTCCCGAATTAATCTTATAAGTCTTTTGCTGATAATCCCCTTCTTCAATGAACCTTTCATTTGACTCGACCGACTCTGTATTTTTTTCTCTATATGGAGAACTTTCCGCAACAGCAGCTGGATATTGCTGTACCTCTTCCGAGACAGTCTCATTCTCTCTCTCCTCTTCTGATTTCAAAGCCTCTTCACAAAGCATTGCGATAAGCTCAGCTTTTTTTAGCATACTTACTCCCTTAAGCCCCTTATTTCTCGCCAGGCTCCTAAGCTGCATAAGCGAAAAGGTTTCCAATTTTTCCTTCATAAAATCCTCCATACAAATTAAAATATTATCATGAACTTCTCGAAAAACTTGGGGAAAAATGACTAATAACAGATCTCTAACAGAGTCTATCTAAAGTAAGAAAATAGAAATGTTGATGATTGTCAATAGTTTTAGAAAATGATTATGCTATTATATTACACAAGTTTTTTAATTGCAAGATAATTTTCAGCATTTAAACATTTCTGTCTGTGCATTTGTATGTGACTTTCGGCAACCTTACAGGCAGAAAAATTTTCCACCTGTGCGGTTGGAAGCACCCATGGTGCTTCCAACCCATCCCCAAAGACTCGCAAACCCGTGCTTCGCACTCTACTGTCCACTATCGTGGACTGTTTGCTCGTTTTTGG
>JAGBNY010000072.1 GCA_017634175.1 Lachnospiraceae bacterium | reverse complement strand
TTGTCCCGTATGTCACTTTATAAGTGTCACGCTTTTTTCTGAAAACCCGTTCGCACCGTCCAACCGGTGCGCTGTGCGCTCCCGCGCACTGTATCAAGGATTTTTCAGGGTTGCATTGCTGTTTGTTTGCCAAAGGTTCAAGTTCATCGCTGATTCATGAATTTGATTCAAGTACTTATCTAAGTTCTCTCATCGTGTCCCCTCAGCGGCGAACGAATGATATAATATCACTATAGGATTTTTGTGTCAATACCTTTTTTTTAATTTTTTAAAAAATTTTTTCACTATACGTTTTTACTGCATAATTCTAAGCAATGGGTTCGAATTATAAAGCATACTAAGCAGAATACTGTCTTCTATCGCGATGAAGAAACGCCGTCCTGTTTCCCCTCCAATGCACATGGTCAATATAAGAAAAATCAGCCATATAGATAACACGCCCTCTACTGCGCCCGAGGCAGCCCCAAGTATTCTATTCAATGGTTTAAGGACAGGAAGATTCGATATAAGATCCAACGACACGAAGATGAGCCTTAATGCAAGGATGACTATTGCGAAAGTGATGGCAAAAGCAAGTATCTTCATCACCAGGCGTGCCAGGTAAGCCGCCACGTAGTCTTCAAAATACTCTACGAACAATTCGTCATACACCTCCGGTGTATCGTTCTCAATGATGAGTCCTTTTATCGCCTCCGGCAAATTAAATGACTCCATCACCTTTATACGATCCCCCTCCGTAATATTGCTCCTGCCACGAAATATTTCCTCGACTCTCCCCCTCACCCTTTCCTCAATCATTGCATTTTCTTCCAGAAAAGATGAAACAAACGGAGAAACTATGCTGCTGATAAACAATGCAATGAAGATGGAGCAAAGGGAAAAGGCTATCTTCAGGAACCCGCGCCTGAATCCATGAACTACAAATATAGCCTGTATAAGAAAACAGACAAGAAGCACAATAAGTGCGTCTCGTCCGTTGCATATGAGTGCCATAATATTCCCTGTGTCTATCATAGGACACTCCTTCCTCTCCTGAGCCTAATCATTTGAGTCGTGTTTCTATTCACTAATATATACTTCGTCCTGGATTTTGTAGGAACCATCAGGAGAGTTGGGTCCTCGAACTCACCCGAGAATTTTGTCATGCCCTTCATATCGTAAATCAAGCACTCCGTATCATTGTAAATTACAGCCAATTCATTCGCCAGGCAGATATCGGTATAAGATAGGACAAAATTTTGAGATAGCGCATCCGTATGCTTCTTATTCTTGGTATCATAAACCTTCAGCATATAAGAATCTTCACCCACTCCGTTCCTCGTAACCAAACCTACCCTGTTTTCTCCGTAGTAAACGCTTTGAATGTCTTCGCTGATGTCTATTTCGTCCGTTTCTTCGGGCTTTTGATCCCCATGATAAACAGTAAGCTTATGATCGCCAACTGCCACGCAAGAACTGCTGCTTAAGAACTTTATTTGCGGGAAAATAACCCCATTATAATCGTACCCGCTGGCATAGTTATCAATCTCATTCTGCCCTACGTCCCCAAAATTATAAAAAGCCACCGTGGAGCACATTACGCCTTTCTCGATCCTGACATAGGATACCCCAAGAAGTGTCCCGTCCGGAGACAGGGACACGTCTATCGGGTATCCACTTTGGGACATCGTGCATTTCATCCCTGCAAGCTCAGTACCGTCCCTATCATAAAGCTTTATCCTCATGGCTGTCCCATCGTCCAAGACAGCGGCAACCACGCCCTGCTCTGCCACGCAGAAATTCACTGCAGGAAGCTTGGTATCTATGCTAGTCTGAGTCCCTTCTATGTCCATTACATAAATCCGGGTCCCAGACGCATCCCCTATCGCAGTCATGTCATTGCAGGTGGCTATACGGGGATTCTGCATCTCATACGTGACATTCCACAGCTTCTGATTTGTCCCATCAAAAGCCTCCGCGCCGTCGTTACTGTACTTCAATACATGTCCATTGAATCCTATGTATTGGGATTTCTCGGAGTCCTCCCTTGCGGTCTTAGAGACTATCACGTATTCAGTATATAAGAGGTTTTGGTAATAAAGATAGACAGCCACGATGACCCAGAATGCTATGAATCCTATGAATCCCCATTTGAAAAGCCGCCTTCTCTTATGCCTGCGAACGCTTGCTTCAAATTCATCTTTAGATTCGGACTTTACGATTTTTAGGTTCGGCATAAGAATTTATATACTGTCGTTGAATCAGAAGTCTCTCCAGCCTTAAAAATGGGCTTCTTGAAATTGTCTTTGTTCACGCTGTCTGGATAATATTGGGTCTCAAGGCAAAATCCCATTCTTGGGCCGTAAACTGCGCCATCTTTGCCTCTCATGTCCGAAGATATGAAATTCCCGCTATAGAATTGAATGCCAGGGAGATCCGTATAAACCTCCATTCGCCTTCCGCTCTCTCTGTCCTCAACTGCCGCAGCCAAAAAAACATGCTTCTCATCGAACCCATCCAGGCAGAAATTGTGGTCGTATCCGCCGACATATTTTAATTGCTGTTCATCATTATCTATCTCATCCCCAATTTTCTTCATGCTGCGGAAATCAAAGACCGAAGCATTCACCTCGGCAAGCTCACCTGTCGGGATGGATTCGCTGTCCACGGGGGTATAGCGGCTTGCTTTTATTTCCATGAATTCATTCAATATCTGTCCTGACTTATGGCCTCCCAGATTAAAGTATGAATGATTGGTGCAATTTATCACTGTGGTCTTATCCGACACCCCGCTATATTCTATGCGAAGCTCATTTTCATCATTTAGCGAAAACCTGACCTTCATTTTCAAATCGCCAGGCAATCCGGCTTCTCCATCCAGGCTCTCGAGACTCATCTCTACAGCATTATTCGCATTATCCGCGGCAGAAGCCCAAAGCCTTTTATCAAATCCCAAAGTTCGGTCAGTATGAAGGTTATTTTTCCCCTCGTTTTTAGGCATTTGGATTTCCTTTCCATCAAGCATGAACCTGCCTCCAGCGACCCGATTAGCGCTTCTCCCTATGGTTGCCCCAAAAAAGCAAGAGTTATTCTCGTATTCATCCAAACTATCGTATCCTAAAACTACATCATCGACCCTGCCGTTCTTATCAGGCACAAGTATAGATGTGATTATCGCCCCATACTCCAGGACCTTTACCACCATGCCTGAGTTATTCGTGATGGAATAAACAAACACTTCATTTCCATCCTTCATTTGGCCGAATTTGCTCTTTTCAATACTCATATTCTTCACCTTTCACCTATAATACAGTCCGCCCTTCCAGGGCCCGAAGCAAAGTCACTTCATCGATGTTTTCCAGGTCCCCTCCCACCGGCACCCCGCTCGCTATCCGTGAGCACTTGATTCCGGCCGGTTTCAAGAGCCTGTTAATGTACATTGCAGTGGTCTCTCCCTCAACGCTGGAATTCGTGGCGATAATTACCTCATCCACATCCCCCTGGAGCCTCTCCATCAATTCCTTTAATCTTATATCATTAGGTCCTATCCCTAGAATGGGAGAGATAGCACCATGCAGCACGTGGTAGACTCCCTCATAACGACCGGTCTTTTCATAGGCAGCAAGGTCCCTGACCGTTTCAACGACCATTATCGTCCTGTGGTCTCTCTTCTCGTTCGCACAAATCGGACAGACCTCACTATCTGTCAGATTGCAGCAGAATTTGCAATACTTCACATTCTGCTTCGCATCTATTATGCTGTCAGCCAGCCTTTTCACGGAAGCTTCGCTTTGGCTCACTATATAAAAAGCAAGCCTCCCAGCCGTCTTATGTCCAATGCCAGGCAGGGAGGATAGTTCTTCTATCAGCTTATTAATTTTTCCAGAATATAAATCCATCCTCAAACCACCCGAAAAAAAGAAGCTAGTACTGGGGTTTCAGAATAATCCAAGCCCGCCTGTGTATTTACCCATCATTGCGGAGCTGGCTTCATCCGCCTTCTTCATGGCTTCATTCACGGCAGCCTTCACAAGATCTTCCAGCATCTCCACGTCCTCCGGGTCGCATACTTCGGGCTTAATCGTTAGCTTTGTAATAGCCTTCCCTCCTGTCACTGTCGCTTCGACCGCCCCGCCGCCCGAAGACGCGCTGAATTCCTGAGCCTCAAGCTGCGCTGCGCTCTCCTGCATTTCTTTCTGCAGGCGCTGCGCCTGTTTAAGCAAATTGCTTCCGCCTCCCGGGATCATCCCGCCAGGCAGCCCTCCTCTTCTACTCATAACTCAATTCTCCATCCTAAAGATCCGTGCATGGTACTAAGTCTCGATCATTATCAGTACAATGATTGAGACGACACCTTAGTCCTGCACGAATTCTACCCCTTCAATATCCATCTCATTCTCAATGAGTTCTCTTACATCAACCGGTGCATCTTCTGAATGATTTCCAGCAAGCTTAAGCGAAAAATCCACTTTTTTATGGATAATCTTCCCTATGGCTTCCTGGATTTTATCGATTCTCCTGCCGCTTGCCCCGCTTTCCTGCAGCATTTCGTAATGCAGCTTCGCTTCTTCGCCTTTGAATACTATGACCAATCTATCCCCCTCAAAAGAAGGGTAAGCATCTTCTAAGGCATTAGCTGTGATCCTCTCGCCCTGATTTCGGAGCAGTTTCCGAATTTCATTCCATTTGCCGGAAATTGCCCTTATGTCTTCCGGCAAAGCGTCGGGTAAAATCTCGGTTTTTTTTACCTCAGCTTTCTTCGGACCCATATCGGAAGAATCCTTATTCACAATCAAGGGTCTGGCCCCTTGCAGGGTCTGCCTCATTTCAAGCATTTCTTTCTCTAAGTCCGATATACGCTGCTTAAGGCTCAGCGTATCATTTTCCATCTCCGGCTTAATCAGCTTTATTGCCGCAATTTCAAAGAGAACCCTCTTTTCACCAGCATTTCTCAAATTGCTTGAGAGCGATGATAAAACATGAATATATCTCACCAATGTTTCGGTGTCAATCAAAGCAGATTCTTCACGAAGCCTGTCTATGTTGTCCGCAGATAATCCCAAGGCATCTTCAATGTTCTGATCCCCATCGGATCCCTTAATGTTTTCGGAATTCGACTTTATCAAAAGCAGATTCCTCAGATACCAGATAAAGTCCGATACGAAGGTCTGGATATCTCTGCCCTGCATGAGAACTGCATCGATCACGCTGAGGCTCCCCGCCACATCCTTTTCCTGGATTTTTCTCAAAAAATCACCAAATACCCCTGTATCGACCTGTCCCAGTGCCTCCAATGCCTTATCCAGAGTAAGCGCCTCTCCGAAATTAAAGGCCAGGCATTGGTCCAAGAGACTAAGAGCATCTCTCATTGAGCCATCTGCACACCTTGCTATAAAGGACAATGCTTGGGGCTCTGCCTCTATTTTTTCTTCATCTGCAAGCTCCCTCATCCTTTCCACAATCGTAGAAACCCTCATGCGCTTAAAATCGTATCTTTGGCATCTAGAACGGATCGTGATAGGCAGCTTATTCACCTCGGTCGTCGCCAGGATGAAAATTGCATAGGAAGGGGGTTCTTCAAGGGTCTTCAAAAGGGCATTGAAAGCGCTCCCTGACAGCATATGAGCCTCGTCGATTATATAGACCTTGTAATAGCCCGTTTGAGGCGGGTATTCCAATTCGTCAATTATTGTACGCACATTGTCAACGCCATTATTTGAAGCTGCGTCAATTTCCATAACGTTCAATGAGCTGCCTTCGGCAATCTCCCTGCATATGGGGCATACTCCGCAGGGATTCCCGTCCGAGCTTAAGGACTCGCAATTCACAGCCTTAGCGAAAATTTTTGCTACAGTGGTCTTCCCAGTCCCCCTGGTGCCGCAAAAAAGGTAGGCGTGCCCCATCCTCTTCTGCAGAATTTGATTCTTTAAGGTAGTAATTATCGCATCCTGGCCCCGGACAGCGCTGAAGCTGTCCGGGCGGTATTTGCGGTATAGCGCCTGATATGACATCAGCCATCGGTCCCCAAAGCTTATACCTAGAGCCTTAGCTTCCTTGATGATAGATGAATCGGGCTCAATCATCTTAAGCTTCCCTGCAACTTCCTCCAAGGGCACCTTTACTATCTCCCTGTTCCTGTATCCGACCATGAAACCGTACTCACCCTTGAGTATCAAGCGGCCAGCCTCCGCTCCAAGCCTGGAAGCAAATACCCTGTCGTAAGGGCAGGGCGCGCCGCCTCTCTGCATATGTCCGGGGACTGTCACCCTGACCTCCTGGCCGGTCTTCTTCGTAATCGCCTCAGCCAATTGATAGGAGACCGATGGATGGTTCAGCTTTTCCATCTTCTTCTTATATTCCTTCTTGGAAAGCGCGGCGTCCTCCTTGCTGATTGCTCCCTCCGCAACAGCTATGATGGTGAATTTCGCGCCCCTCTCTTTTCTCATGTTGATAGCTTCCACGACCTTATTTATATCATAGGGGATCTCGGGCAGGAGAATTATGTCCGCTCCCGATGCCATGCCTGCGTTCAATGTCAGGAATCCCACCTTATGTCCCATTACTTCCACAATGAAGACCCTTCCATGGGAGTCGGCCGTAGTGTGGATATTGTCTATGACGTTCGTAGCGATATCTACGGCGCTCTGGAACCCGAATGTCATGTCAGTCCCCCAAAGGTCATTGTCAATCGTCTTTGGCAGTGTGACAATATTCAAGCCCTCTTCCCTCAGCAAATTCGCAGTCTTATGAGTCCCATTTCCGCCAAGGATAACAAGGCAGTCAAGATGAAGCTTTTGATAATGCTTCTTCATTTCTTCCACCTTATCAATGCCTGTGTCATCAATGTCCCTTATTGTTTTGAAAGGCGTTCTGGAAGACCCAAGAATGGTCCCGCCACGAGTCAAAATCCCAGAAAAATCAGAAGAATCCAGCATCCTATAATTTCCATAGATAAGGCCCTGGTATCCATTAAGAAAGCCAAAGATCCCAATCTGCTCCCCGCTATTGACAAGAACCTTCACGACCCCTCTCATAGCCGCATTGAGAGCCTGACAGTCACCACCGCTAGTAAGCAAGCCAATACGTTTCATAGATTTACCTCCTTAGATTTATACAAAGGCTCATTTCGCCCTCTAAAACATAGCTTCAATTATATCCCATGAATAGTAAACACTCAACGTTTTTTATAATAAATCAACACCCAAAGCCTAAAGATTTGGGTATATTTTCAACCCGCCCGCACAGCCAGGCAAACAGTCCGCATAAGGGGACAGTAGAATGTGAAGCGCAAAGTTTGCAAGCCTTTTGCGGATAGGGTTGACAAACTAAACTAATTCCATTATACTCTTGACCTTGTTCGGTGAGGTTATGCCTTATCTCAAATATTTCTTTGGAGAGCTATCGAAGTGGTCATAACGAGCTCGACTCGAAATCGAGTTGTCGGTTAATAGCCGGCACGTGGGTTCGAATCCCACGCTCTCCGCTCTAAGCCCCTTGAGCTATAATGTGTTCAAGGGGCTTTTTATATGTATCTTCGGACTATCGTCACCATCTTCCCCTTCTTCGTGGACCTGGCTTCCCCATCGTATATGAATTTCCCATATCCTCTGGCTGTGATCACGTCCCCTGTTCTTACGCCCGTGCTCCCTTTATCTACCGGAAGCCCATTCAAAAAGACCTTCCCCTGCTTGAATAGCTCCATTGCCTTGCCTCTCGAAAGATGCGTAAGCCTGGACAGAATCGAATCCAGTCTTTCGGACTGGATTACGAGCTCCAGTTCTTCAAATCTTTCCTCTATGGTTATCTCTGTCCTTTCTGCCTCCCCTACGCTCATCGAAGTATGCCTGACTTGATGCAAGGAATCTACAATGAAATCCTTCAGGTGCCTCAAAACCCAGATATAGGCCTTGGATCCCTCTATCCTTATATCACCTATAGTGTCCCTATTAATGCCCAAATTCATCAAAGCCCCAAGATAGTCTCTATGACTTAAATCTTCGGAAAAAGCCTTGTTTTGAGGCTCAGCAAGAATTACAGCGATCGGGAATTCCTCCTCCCAGCCAAGTTCTTCAGGATTTCCAAACCTTGCCATCTTCCGCTCAGACTGACTATACCCACCGCATAAGCTAACAAAGTCCTTATCAAATCCCTCTTTTTTAATGAACGCTTCCAGGACTGCCATTTCAGGAAGTCCCAAGAAATTCGAGAAACAAAACATATTCCTATTTTTTGAGCTATAAGCCAAATCTGCAAAATGTTTACCTAATATTACATCCTGTGAATTATCCATAAATCTTTCTTGCCTTATTGTATTTTAATGTTAAAATTATAATTAATCCGAACCTGTGCCCTTTTCAATCATTTTATTGAATACGATCGAGAACGGGCCGACAATCATAATAAGAAGGGGGGCTTTTATGAGAATCTTAAGAAAAGGACTTGGAATCGCTTTATCAATCATTGTAGCTACCGCCAATGTGGCGCCTGTGATGGCAGAATCGGGGTCTGCCGCTCCGCGGGTATATGTGAATTTCATCTTTGCGGGAAGGACCGCGGGGAAATTCATCACGCAAGGGTCCAGTACATCCGCTCCGGAAGTGCCGGTGGTGCCCGGCTACGTATTCTGCGGCTGGGATAAATCCCTTAAAAACATCCAGACAAATACCACTTTCAACGCAGTTTATGTCCCATCAGGGATCGGAGATGCTGCCATAGCCGCTAAAAAGGCAAGCCTCGGGGCTCCTGCAATTACTGAGACTACAGTAGCGGACCCAAATATGGTCATGCCAGTACCTGCCGGAGTACCATTGGTCGATCCCAATGCGGCAATCCTTGCCAATGCAGCCGCTGCAGCGGCTTTCCAGGCTCCGGCCGTGAATTCTTCGCTTCAGATCGCCGCGGCCGCAAATCAGTCATCCACCGCGCTGAAAAATCAGTCTGAATTGGAGAAGAGCGCCTCAGACCTAGCCATGCTTCAGGCGGCAATGTTCACAAAGAAATCCGCAGCCTCAAAGGATGCGGCCGCCTCCATGCAAAAGGCAGCCGCCCATGCGAACGATGCCGCGAATAAGCTCGCAGCCGCACAATAGAATTAATGTTAATTTCCCCGTTCAGTCCAAAGCGGCTGGACGGGTTTTTATTCGCCTTAACACCTCTAGCATGTATTTCCAAATCCTTTGCACGCTCTCTATATCCAGCGCCTCTTCTGACGTATGAATATCTTTTATGTTCGGTCCAAAGGACACTGCATCCAAGCCTTCAATTTTCCCTGTAAATATTCCGCACTCTACGCCAGCATGTATGGAATCTATCTCGGCCTCCCTGCCATATTGCTCCAAAAACACGGTTTTCATGATTTCCCTCAATTGAGAGTCCTCCCTATATCCCCAGGCAGGGTAATCTCCTTTAAATGATACCTTCCCGTCCAAAAGTGAAGATATGGCCTCAATCCTCTGGACCACATCCCTTTTCTCGGACTCAACACTGCTTCTTACCAAAAAGACGAGACGCACGCTATCCCTTGAATCACTCAATATGCCGAGATTCAATGATGTCTGCACAGTGCCCTCTACCTCGAAGCTCATTCTCTGTATCCCATTCGGAAAACACCTGAGCGCAGTAATTATTTTTTCGCTGCTAGCCGAATCCATGACATCTATTCCATCCGCAGCAATCTCACTCTCTTCCGCCCAATGCCTCTTCCTCCAGCCAGATACCTTATCTTTAGCTTCATCAGAATCTATACGACCGTAATCAAGGACTTCGATTTTTATTTCCGGGTCCGTGCTTCTGAACTCATTTGAAATCATGCTTTGAAAGCCTTGAGCCTCTTCCTTTGCCTTAAATAAATCCTCCTCTTCTATCTGAATCAAAGCCCCGGCCTCGTTCGGAATCGCATTATCCTTTAGGCCTCCATAGAGGGAGACGATCTTGAATTTCAAGGCCTTCCGGATTGAGTACAGCAGACGCCCCAATAAAATAGAAGCATTCGCTCTTCCCTTGTCTATTTCATTGCCTGAATGTCCGCCTTTAAGTCCTTTTATACGCACTTCCATCAAATGCGATGAGTCAGGATCCCCGCCGAGCCTTTCCCTTTTGACAAGGAATTCTGTAACAACGCTTACTCCGCCAGCGCAACTCACCAAAAGATGCCCCTCTTCCTCAGAGTCGATATTAATCAGCATTTTTGACCTTAGGGGAGAAGTATCCAATGCGGCCGCCCCCTGCATCCCTATTTCCTCATCGACCGTAAATACGGCCTCAATCGGAGGGTGCGGTATGTCCTTGGACTCCAGAATGGCCATGCTTATGGCTATGGCTATGCCATCGTCGCCTCCAAGAGAGGTCCCGGCCGCAGTAATATATTTTCCATCCTGCTGCAGCCTTAGGGCATCCTTCTTTAAATCAATGCTGCAGCCCTCTTCCTTCACGCATACCATGTCCAAATGCCCTTGAAGCATGACAGGGGCGCAGCCCTCATAGCCCGGAGAAGCGTCCTTGAAAATTATCACGTTATTATATTCATCCTGAATATACTTAAGAGCGTTCTTTTGGGCAAATTCCACGCAATAATCGCTTATCCTCTTTGTGTCCCTCGATCCATGAGGTATAGATGATATCTCCTCGAAATACCGAAAAACCCTTTTCGGCTCCAAATTCTCCAAAACTCCCATTCTTTCTTGCTCCTTTCATGAAAAATGTCTAACGAACGGATAATCGATGCTTATCCACCCGCCCGCATAGAAAATACGCTCATGTATCTTATACTATACACCCTCAAACCCTAAATTGACAGTCAATCACCGCCTTGATATACTCACGATTAATGAGAAATTATAGCTTCCAATATAAGATAATTAACCTCCTGGTCCTGGGGCTCTGCTTCATCATCTTCTTCAAGAATTACAATGTCCAGGAAATACTTGACGATACCGCGCTGGATTTATTCATAATTCTGGCATCTGTCGCCTGGGTCCATATCCTCAAGGCCGCCCGGCTCTACTTTGCTATTTATGGCTCTAAAATAAGCCTGCATAGGCATTTAAAGACCTATTCAAAGGTCACTCCAGCCAGCATCCTCCTTCCCTTTAAGCTGGGGGAGTTTTTCCGGATGTACTGCTATGGGACAGAGACAGGGAGCGCCCCTAAGGGGATATTGACCATTCTTTTAGACAGATTCATGGATACCTTGGCGCTGCTCACGATGCTGACCGCGGTCTGCCTGGTAAGCGGAAGCGCTTTCGATCCCTTCGTATTTGCCCTCATCGTCTTCCTCGCGGGGCTGCTAGGGGCTTATTTCCTATTCCCGGGACTTTCAGCCTATTGGAAAAAATTCCTTCTCCGAATAAGGGCCACCCCAAAGCGGCTCCAGGCCCTCTCATTCTTGGAAAAACTTAAAGTGATCTATAGGGAGATCACCGCCATTTCTAAGGGCAGGGGAATAATCCTTTATTTCCTATCGCTCTTTGCCTGGGGGGTGGAGATAGGAGCCGTCCTTTTAATAAGCTTCCTCAAAGGAGAAGCAGATCCAAGCGATAAGATATCCATTTATCTCAGGGCGGCCTTGAGCGGCGCCGCCCCAATTGAGCTAAGGCAATTCATCTTTTTCAGCCTTTTACTTATGATTATCACCTACATAGCAGAGTCCATACATGAGTACAATCATAATTTACGATGACACCAGGAAAAAAAGCGAGGCCATAGCGGACATAATCGGAGATAAGCTTTTCGGAGACGTTGTTGTCAAAAAGCGCTGTCTTTCGGACTATTTTCATGAAGAAATGAGGAAGACCTTCCCGTACCTTAAATGGAGAAGGGTCCGCACCGCTTTCGAATACACGGATATCCTAAAAAGCCTGGATCTCGCGGCCGCTGAGGACAGGGTAATCCATTGTTTCTCGAATTATCTTATCTCGGACCCTGCTCTCGCCTCCTTGTCCTTCAAGAAGCTAAACTTTATAGAAGAACCTTATACAATGCGTTCGGGCAAAGGCATAGTTGCGTCCCTTTTTCCAGACACCGGATCCTATGCCCAATTCTTGAAGGCTATCATTAGCGGAGAGAAGGCCTGGGACCTCTCGCACGAATTTCGGGAGGGCTTCGAAATCGAGGGCGTAGTGGACATAGGGATAATATCGAATTTCATCCAATGCGTCACAGGGAACTTCGATTCCAGATATTTCAACACCTTGAAGGGCGATGAATACACCTTGGTAAAAAGCTCCTCGAACAGGAAAAAGATCAAGGCTGAATACGATTTCTATCATCTCCTGCCGGACGACATGAAGTACTGGTTCGTCATGCCCTTTGATTTCGCAGATGACGGAAATCAAGCGAGCTACAGGATGGAACGGCTCCATATGACGGATCTCGCGATCAAATGGGTCCACGGTTCCATGGAGACAGAGGAATTCGAGGCCCTTCTGGACAAATATTTCTTCTTTTTCAACGGCCGCCACGAACGACCATGCACAAAGGAAAAGTATGAAGAAACGGCAAGGGAACTCTATATAGATAAGGTACGAGACCGATTGACGGACTTGAAAGCCATGGGAGAATACAAGAAAATCGAGTCTCTTTTAAGTGCCTCTGACACTGCATTTTTAGACAATCTGTACTCGGAATATCTCGAGCTAAAAGGAAAAATTGAAGACCGAATAAATTATCCTCACGTGGAAGTGATCGGGCATGGCGACCCCTGCTTCGCGAACACCCTCTACAACAGGTCTACTCAGACCCTTAAATTCATAGACCCGAAAGGCGCAGTGGATGAGAGCGGGCTTTGGACAAATCCCTATTATGACATAGCTAAGCTCAGCCATTCAATTTCCGGGAGATACGACTTCTTCAACAACGGGCTTTTCGAAATAAGGCTCGCAGAGGATTTCTCATTCTCCTTAGAAATTCCTTTTGATAATACAGAGTACATAGGAATTTTCAGGAGAAAGGCCGAAGAGAACGGCTTTGACTATCTTTCCATCAGGATATACGAAGCCTCTCTCTTCCTTTCAATGCTGCCTTTGCACATAGATAATCCCCACAAGGTTTTCGGCTTCATCCTGAATGCCAGGAATATTTTGAACGAAATAAGGTCAGAAATGGAGAAAATATGAAAAACATAGAGATAGTAATCACGATGGGCGGCCTCGGGAAGAGGTTCTTGGATGCAGGCTACAAAGCCCCAAAATACATGATTGAAGCCAAAGGAAAAAGTCTTTTTGAATGGTCAATGATCAGCTTGACTGGATTCAAAGCTGACACAAACCAATATATTTTCATAGCCTTAAAGGATGATTCATCGGATATTGAACAATTCATAAAAGAAAAATGCTTAACGCTAGGCATCTTGAATTATAAGATTATCCTCCTTGAGCACTTGACGGACGGTCAGGCAACCACCGCCATGGAAGCAGCCAAATATTGGGACTCAGATCATCCCCTTCTGATATATAATATTGATACTTACGTAGAAGCCGGAGAAATGAAATCTGAGGAGCTTCGGGGAGACGGCTTCATCCCCTGCTTCAAGGCTCCGGGGAATCATTGGAGCTTCGTCCGCACGGACCCAATGACCGGACTCGCAGTTGAGATCAAGGAAAAGGAGAGGATATCGGATCACTGCACCTTGGGAGCCTATTACTTCAAGAGCTGCGGGCTCTATGCCAGGCTCTATGAGGAATATTATTCGGACAATAAAAACCTCGTAAAGGGGGAAAAATATGTGGCCCCCCTCTATAATCACCTTTTGACTAAGGGAGGCCAGATCTACATCTCCAATGTAGACCCATCCAAGGTACACGTACTTGGAACTCCGGAAGAGCTTAGGACCTTCTTAGGAGGCTAACTGTCGCTATCCAGCCTCCTGCCCGCTTAACTCAAAAAGACCCCGCTAAGTCCCTTTCGGCTCACTTTGATATAATCGTACCAAACCACAAGGGCGCATATTATCCAAATAATCGGCTCTATGATGCAGACACCGAAGTAACCCAGCCTCTCTGTAATGAATCTCACGCTGAAGAACTTCATTATGAGCTCTATGGCGCTTGAAATATTTGGAAATAGATTGCGCCCCATGCCCTGCAGGCTGCTCCTGACGACAACCAGGATACAGAGGGCCGGGAAGAAGATACAGCCTACTCTCAAGTACATTTTTGCGGACTCCAATATCTCTCTTGACTCAGTGCCGCTTACCAATTTAACGAAGCCCTCTCCAAAGAGGTAAATCAAAATTATTCCCACTACACTCAAAAGCAGGGAGTAAATGAGACAGGCCCTTATGCCATCTCTCATCCTGTCGATCTTGCCGGCGCCCAGGCTCTGCCCCACGATAGTGGGCGCCGCAGTCGAGAATGTCCCTATCGGACTCATGAACACTTCCAAAATCTTCCTCGCTGCCACATGGGCGGCTATAGTCTCCTGCCCCAAGAAATTCACTGCGCTTTGCAAAGCGACCGTTCCAATGGATATGATCACAGACATCATCCCGATCGATATTCCCATCTTCAGAATGTCTTTTCCAAGTTTCGGATTCACCTTGAGTACTTCAGCCTTGAATTTTAGCTCCGGGTATTTCTTTTGGATCAGAACAAGACAGGCAAATGCAGAAGCCGCCTGGGCCACAACCGTAGCTATCGCCGCTCCTTCGATTCCAAGGAAACGGATAAACACTATGTCCAAGACGATATTAATTATCGAGGCGATCATGAGGAAGATGAGGGGGGTCCTGCTGTCCCCGAAGGCCCTCAGCATGCTGGCAAAGAGATTATAGAACATCATCACAACTGAAAAGACCATCACTATGGCCAAATATTTAGAAGCCCCACCCACGATCGCTTCGGGAGTATTTAAAAGCCTTAGAATAGGACTTATAAGCGGAGTCCCAATGAAGGTAATAACGATAGCGATAGCCGCCGTCCAAACATAGCTCCAGGCCACCGCCGATTCCACCTCTGCCTTTCGATTCGCACCCTTCTTTTGAGCCAAAGTGACAGCAAAGCCGCTGGTGGAGCCCACGGCAAAGGATACTGCCAGCCCAAAAAAGGGAGAGGCTGCCCCAACAGTCGCAAGAGCCCAGTCTCCAAGCATATTCCCTATTATGGCCGTATCGGAAATATTATAGAGCTGCTGCAAGATGTTCCCAAAAAATATTGGAACAGAAAAAAATAGGACGGCCTTATAGACATTGCCCTCCAAAAGATTCATTCCTGATTTCATTTCTAAACCTCGCTTAAGACCCCACGCAATCCAAAACTCACACGCTTTCAGATTCCAGGGGCGGATAGAAACCTTGATTTAATAAAGCAAATATAGTATATTCAAGCACAAATTATAGTCAATAGGAGTATTTTCAAAATGAAAAAAATCTTGCTGACCGGCTGCAATGGGCAGCTAGGCCGGGCCATACAGAAGGAATATGGCGACAGCGCGGACTTCATCCTGACGGATGTCATAGACATCCCAGGGATAGTAAGGCTCGATATCTCAAAGATAGACGAAGTAATGGGGCTGATAAAAGAGGCAGCCCCTGATACAATCATAAACTGCGCCGCGGCGACCAATGTGGACGGCTGCGAGAAAGATTGGGATATGGCATATAAAGCCAATGCCATAGGCCCCAGGAATCTTGCAATAGCCGCCAGAGAGACCCACTCAAAGCTATTTCATATCAGCACCGACTATGTCTTCCCCGGCACTTCTCCAAAGCCCTTGAACGAATTCGATGAGCCGGGTCCAATTTCAGCCTATGGGAAAACTAAATATGAGGGAGAGAATTTCGTACGCTCCTTTGCGGACAGGTGGTTCATTCTGCGTACCGCATGGCTCTATGGGGACGGCAAAAACTTCGTTAAGACCATGCTATCCCTCTCTGAGACCCATGACGAGCTCTCTGTGGTCTCTGACCAATTCGGGTCGCCTACTTGCGCCGATGAACTAGCGAGGCTCATTCATTACCTTGAGCCCACCGATAACTACGGCCTCTTCCACGCCACAAGCGAGGGAAGCACCAACTGGGCGGATTTCGCAGAGGAAATCTTTTCTCTGGCAGGGAAATCCACCCACGTGCGCCACGTCACCTCTAAAGAGTACAAAGAAATGAACCCTGCGAGCGCTGACCGCCCGGCATATTCCATTCTGGATAATTATATGCTGCGGCTCACCACTGATTTCCTAATGGAGGATTGGAAAACCTCGATAAAAAAATACATTAAAAAAGCCCAGGAACTTCAATAAATATCTTATCGTTCCTCAAAGGAGACGCAAATGAGAACCTATCTTGTAACCGGCGGCGCCGGCTTCATCGGATCCAATTACATCCACTACATGTTCCGCAAATATGATGAAGAGATCCGGATCATAAACGTGGATGCCCTGACCTATGCCGGAAACCTTGCAAACCTGAAAGACCTTGAAGAGAGAAGCAATTATACATTCATAAAAGCCGATATTACGGATAAAACTGCCATATCAAGGATTTTCAACGAAAATGACATCGACCGGGTTGTACATTTCGCTGCTGAGAGCCATGTGGACAGAAGCATCTTGAACCCCGAATTATTCGTACATACAAACGTGCTCGGAACTGCAGTAATGCTGAACTGTGCGAAGGCAGCCTGGGAGCTCCCCGATGGAAGCTTCAAAGAGGGCAAGAAATTCCTCCATGTATCCACGGATGAGGTCTATGGATCTCTCACTGACGATGGAAAGAGCTATTTCTACGAGACAACTCCCTATAGCCCGCACAGCCCCTACTCTGCCAGCAAGGCAGGGTCCGATCTTTTGGTCAAGGCCTATATGGATACCTACAAGTTCCCGGCAAACATCACTAACACTTCAAATAATTACGGTCCCTACCAATTCCCCGAGAAGCTGATCCCGCTTCTTATAAATAATGCCCTTCACGGGAAGGAGCTGCCGGTCTATGGCGACGGGATGAATATCAGGGATTGGCTCTATGTGGATGACCATGCCAAGGGAATAGACATGGTACAGGAAAAGGGACGCCTTTTTGAGACCTATAATATCGGGGGCCATAACGAGAAAAGAAACATTGAGATCGTGAACCTGGTTATTGAGACCCTTTTTTCGGAGCTACCCGATAACGACCCCAGAAAAGCCAATGTCTCCAAGGATTTGATCAAATTCATAGAGGACAGAAAGGGACACGACCGCCGCTATGCCATAGCTCCCGACAAAATCAAAAAAGAAATCGGCTGGGAACCCGAGACAAAATTTGAGGATGGCATAAAAAAGACCGTTAAATGGTATCTGGATCATCAGGATTGGCTGGAGAATGTCACGAGCGGCGACTATCAAAAATATTATGAGAATATGTATAGGGGCAAGGAGAAAAAATGAAGGGAATCATACTTGCGGGAGGGTCTGGGACCAGGCTATATCCGCTTACGAAGGCTACCAGCAAGCAGATCATGCCTGTCTACGATAAGCCGATGATATATTATCCTCTTTCCACATTGATGCTGGCCGGAATAAGGGACATACTCATTATTTCCACTCCCAGGGATCTCCCGGTCTTTAGGGAATTATTAGATGATGGGTCACAGCTTGGAATGTGCTTTGAATATGCGGTTCAGGAGAGCCCGCGGGGCCTCGCTGATGCCTTCATCATTGGAGAGAGCTTCATCGGACAGGATACCGTGGCCTTGGTTCTAGGCGACAATATCTTTTATGGTCAGAGCTTTTCCGCAGTGCTGAAAAGCGCCAGGGAGCGCACGGAAAACGAGGGAGGCGCCACAATCTTTGGGGTCTACGTAAGGGACGCCAAGGAATACGGGGTCGTTGAATTTGATGAAAACGGGAAGGCTATCTCAATAGAAGAGAAACCGGAGCATCCAAAAAGCAATTATGCGGTCCCCGGCCTGTATTTCTATGATAACAAGGTTGTTGATATCGCGAAAAATGTGAAGCCCTCAGCTAGAGGCGAGATCGAGATTACTTCCGTCAATAATGAGTACCTTTCTCAGGGCTGTCTTTCTGTCGAGAAACTGGGGCGCGGGTTCGCCTGGCTGGATACCGGGAATCACGATATGCTCCTAAAGGCTTCAGAATTCGTGGCTTCAATCCAAAAAAGGCAGGGGCTGCACGTTTCCTGCATAGAAGAAATCGCCTTTCATAAAGGATTTATCACTAGAGACCAATTGATCAAACTCGCAGAGCCGCTATTAAAGACTGAATACGGAAAATATTTGATCGACGTGGCAAACGGGCTATAAGAGGGGAATTTCGTCCGAACCGGTTCGTAGGTTTAGGCAAAAAATAATACCCAAAGACAGGAGACTCATGGGAAAGATTAAAGTAGAGGATAATTGCGGCGGAATCGCCGGCGTGAAGGTAGTGGAGCCACAGGTCTTCGGAGACAGCCGCGGCTACTTCATGGAGACATATAATTTCAATGATTTCAAGGAGGCCGGCATCGACTGCACCTTCGTCCAGGATAATCAAAGCGCCAGCAAGAGAGGGGTGCTGAGGGGGCTCCATTTTCAAATTAATTTCCCCCAGGACAAGCTGGTCAGGGTGATAAATGGGAGGGTCTTTGATGTCGCAGTAGACTTAAGGAAAGGAAGCCCGACTTTCGGACGGCATTTCGGCATAGAGCTCTCCGCTGAGAACAAGAAACAGCTCTTCATCCCGAAAAATTTCGCCCACGGCTTCCTCGTGCTTTCGGAATACGCAGAATTCGTCTATAAGGTCACGGATTTTTATCATCCAAATGACGAGGGCGGGCTAATGTATAACGATCCCGAGATTGGGATAGACTGGCCTATGGAAGGCATGAATGAGTCCGATCTCATACTCTCAGACAAGGACCGAATCCATCCGTCATTTGCTGAATATAAGAAAACCATATGAGACAAATGTCCAAAGCAAGGAATTGAAGATGAAAGCATTCTATGAACCAATGTTATATATATCCACTCCCGATCATCCAAATACGATGGGAGTACTTGTTGAGCTGAAAGATCCAGTCGATGGAGGGATTCTCAGCGATGCCGTGGAAGAGCTGCGAGTTCGGTTCCCTTATTTTTATGTGAAAGCTGCTGCCAAGGATAATGACCTGTTTCCTGTTCCGAATCCGCTGCCTATGATAGTGCGGAACATGTGGAATCCAATCAACTTCAATTCGAAAGAATCGAATTATCACCTAGCTGCATGGAAATATGAAGGAAATAGGCTTGCCTTTGAAATCTCTCACTCCTTGACGGATGGCGCCGGAGTGCTTCCTTACATCAAAAGTGCTCTGTATCTTTACCTTTCCCGAAAGAAGGGAATTGCGCTTGATCCGGATGGTTTCAGGCTCCCAGGCAGAGACATTCCTGAATCGGAGACAGGGAATCCATTT
>JAGBNY010000071.1 GCA_017634175.1 Lachnospiraceae bacterium | reverse complement strand
TTTTATGTGGATTAGTGATAGGAACCCTGCTAGGGCTTTCAGTATCGGGATTGGGTGCAGTGACATTCATGGGGACACTCTTTGTCAAAGCCTTGAAAGCCATTGCACCCCTTCTCGTAATGTGCTTGGTCACTTCTTCGATAGCCAAGGGCAAGAAAGGGATAGACAGCCGCTTTTCTTTGGTGATATCCCTTTATTTGATCAGCACCTTTTTGGCATCTGTCGCTGCTGTGATTTCCAGCTTTCTCTTTCCTCAAACAATTAAATTGACAGAAGCTGCCAAAGCAGAGTCTGTGCCCCAAGGATTGGGGGAAGTTATTTCTAATTTATTGACAGGCATGGTGGCGAATCCTGTGGAAGCTGTCCTACAGGGGCGATATATAGGAATACTTTTTTGGGCAATCATCATCGGATCCGCAGCAAATAAGCTAAGCTCAGATGCCACAAAAAACTGGATATCGGATTTGTCTGATATTATCTCCTTAGTGGTCAGATGGATCATCAACCTGGCTCCTTTTGGAATCATGGGACTCATGTATGATAATATTTCAACAAATGGATTGTCTATTTTCACAGACTATGGCAAACTCTTAATCTTGCTGGTAGGCTGCATGCTCATTGTTGCACTGGTGGTTGACCCGCTCATGGCAGGACTGGTACTTAAGACCAATCCTTACCCTCTCGTATTCCGCTGCCTAAAAGAATCGGGGATCACAGCTTTTTTTACCAGAAGCTCCGCTGCGAATATCCCAGTCAATATGGAGCTTTGCCGAAAGCTTGGCATGGATAAGGAAATGTATGCCGTGTCCATCCCTTTGGGTGCGACCATCAATATGGACGGTGCCGCAGTAACTATCGCAGTAATGTCTCTAGCTGCAGCGAACACTGTCGGCATTGAAGTTTCTCTTCCTATGGCTCTGATTCTTTCATTTGTCGCAACCTTAGGAGCCTGTGGTGCTTCCGGAGTGGCTGGCGGCTCGCTTCTCTTAATCCCGATGGCCTGCTCGCTATTCGGAGTACCAGAGGATGTGGCAATGCAGGTCGTAGCAGTCGGCTTCATTCTGGGAGTAGTTCAAGATTCCGTGGAGACAGCGCTAAATTCTTCCGGCGACGTGATGTTTGCAGCGACAGCGGAATATGCCCATTGGAAAAAGATAGGAAAATCCTTGCCGACTTTCCTAGGAGGAACCACTCAGGTGGAGATTTAAGAACCTGCAGATAAAAACCCCATGCCACTCTAGTGAGAATCTGTAATTAAATACCTGTGCGGTTGCAAGTGCCTCTCGGTGCTTTCAACCGCACAGGTAGGATTTATGATCTCTTACGAAATCGCATCCTTTATGGATTTCACGTACTCCCCTACATATCTCGGGGCTTCTTTTCCGTATTTTTCCAAGATTTTTATGATTGCCGAGCCGATTATGACCCCATCTGCAATTTTCGACATCTTCTCAGCCTGCTCCGGAGTCGAAATTCCAAAGCCTATGGCGCAGGGAATATCTGTATTTTTCTTCACCGTTTCCACTATTGTTTTGAGATCGGTCGTTATCTCGCTCCTTGTGCCGGTCACTCCCAGGCTCGACACGATATATAGGAATCCCTCCGCCTCACTGGCTATCATGGCTATCCTATTCTCAGAAGTAGGGGCAATCAGGGAAATCAAATCGACTCCATTATTGCGGCACACCCCTAAGAATTCCTCCTTTTCTTCAAAAGGGAGGTCCGGCAGGATAAGCCCGTCAATCCCATAGGATGCACACTTCGATATGAATCTCTCTGCTCCATAGGAAAAAACGACGTTTGCATAGGTCATGAACACGAGGGGTATAAAAACATCTGTTCTTATTTCTTTCACCAAGTCGAATATCTTATCTGTGGTAACTCCCCCTCTCAAAGCCCTGAGATTCGCCCCTTGTATCACAGGCCCCTCAGCAGTCGGATCTGAGAAAGGGATGCCAAGCTCTATCAAATCTGCGCCATTACTTGCGGCGGCTCTGACGACTGCTGCTGTTGTTTCGAGGTCAGGATCCCCGCAAGTTATGAAGGCTATGAAGGCCTTTCCACTCTCAAAGGCTTTTCTAATCTTACTCATGAATGTCTTCCCCCCTGTAGCGGGCAATCGCCGCACAATCCTTATCACCTCTGCCCGAAATGGTAACGACTATTATTTTATCCTTATCTAATGTGGGGGCGAGCTTCATCGCATAGGAGACAGCGTGCGCGGACTCAATAGCAGGGATGATGCCCTCCATCCTCGCAAGGTACTCAAAGGCATCCACAGCCTCGTCGTCCGTGACCGGCACATACTCAGCCCGATGGATATCATGCAGATGGGCGTGCTCCGGCCCTACCCCAGGATAGTCCAGCCCAGCAGAAATCGAATAGACCGGGGCTATCTGCCCATACTCATCCTGGCAAAAATAGGATTTCATACCATGGAAGATGCCAAGCTTTCCAGTCGCAATGGTCGCCGCTGTCTCAAAGGTGTCCACCCCCCTGCCAGCCGCTTCGCAGCCAATAAGCCTCACACCTTTTTCTTCAATAAAGTGATAGAAGCTCCCAATGGCGTTGGATCCGCCGCCGACACAGGCAATCACGGCATCAGGCAGCCTTCCTTTTTCAGATAACAACTGTTCCTTTATTTCCTTAGAAATCACTGCCTGAAAATCCCTTACAATTGTCGGAAAAGGATGGGGACCCATTACCGAGCCCAGGCAATAATGAGTGTCGGATATCCTCGATGTCCACTCCCTCATGGCTTCAGACACAGCATCTTTCAGTGTCCTTGTTCCGCTTGTGACAGGCACAACCTTTGCCCCAAGAAGCCTCATTCTGTATACATTCAAGGCCTGCCTTACGGTATCCTCTTCACCCATGAACACCACGCACTCCATCCCCATTAGGGCTGCGGCCGTGGCTGTGGCGACCCCATGCTGCCCGGCTCCGGTCTCAGCGATCAACCGGGTCTTCCCCATTTTCTTGGCAAGCAGCGCCTGCCCCAGCACATTATTTATCTTATGCGCCCCGGTATGATTCAAGTCCTCCCTCTTCAAATAGATTTGCGCTCCGCCCAAGTCGTTCGTCATTTTCTCAGCAAAATAAAGAAGTGAGGGCCTGCCAGCGTAATTCTTGAAAAGTGACTCTAACTCCTTATTGAAATCAGGATCCTCTTTATAATGATTATAGGCTTCTTCAAGCTCAATCACGGCATTCATCAGCGTCTCAGGTATGTACTGCCCGCCATGTATGCCAAAGCGCCCATTTGGATTTGTCATATTACCTCCATAAATGCGGGCATTTTGCCCTGTCTTCATCCATCCTAACAGCTTCAATAAATGCCTTCATTTTCTCTCTGTCTTTATATCCGCCGCTCTCTATCCCGGAACTCACGTCCAAAGCAAAAGGATTCAGTTCTTTCACTGCATCGAGCGCATTGTCAGGACTTAATCCCCCCGCCAGAAAATAAGGACGTTTTATCCCCTTTATCAAGCCCCAATCGAAGGTCTTTCCCGTGCCTTTTCCCGAGTCCAGGAGGATATAGTCCGCAGAGGACCTCGAAGCCGCCTCTGCATCCTCTTTTGACTCAATGCAGAAAGCCTTGATAATCGGTTTTTCTGTATAACGCCTGATTTCTTTTATATAAATCTCATCCTCATTTCCATGAAGCTGGATAATATCAACCGTTCCTGATGAAGCCAGTTTATAAATAACATGAATTTTTTCGTTTACAAAAACCCCAACCGAGGCTATCCTAGGATCCAGCATTTTTTTTAATTCATTTGCCCTGTCAAAATCAACATAACGCTTGCTTTTTGGAGCAAAGACAAAGCCTACATAATCGCATCCCAGCTCATTAGCTGCAATTATATCCTGTGGCCTGGTTAACCCGCAAAATTTCACTCTAGGCATAGGCTTATGCTCCTCTTAACTCTGTTAAAACAGCCTTCCTATCCTCTGCCCTCATAAGCATTTCCCCAATCAGCACTGCATCTGCCCCAATGGACTTTAATTCATGAATGTCCTGCGGGTTCTTTATCCCGCTCTCTGAAACAAATATAATATCATCTGGTATCATACTCCTTAGAGAACGGCTGTTATCAGTATTTACGGAAAAATCGTGAAGATTTCTGTTATTCACCCCTATGATTCGTGCTCCGGCTTTCAATGCTGTCTCTACCTCTTTCGCATCGTGGGCCTCCACAAGGGCAGAAAGCCCAAGCTCATCACAAATCCCAATATATTCAGCAATCTGCTTTTCTTCCAATATGGCCGCAATAAGGAGCACTGCGGAGGCTCCAAGCGCCCTCGCCTCATAAATCATATATTCATCTACGGTAAAATCCTTACGGAGACAGGGAAGCGAGACTGCATGGGCGACTTCCCTCAAAATCTCATTGCTTCCCAAAAACCATTTCGGCTCTGTCAGGACTGATATCGCATCTGCTCCGGCTTCCTCGTAGTCCCTGCATATTTCCATATAAGGAAAATCCGGTGAGATCAAGCCCTTAGATGGGGACGCCTTCTTACATTCGCAAATAAAAGAAATCCCGTCACCCTTAAGAGCCTTTTCAAACTCAAAGTTCAATTTATCATAGGATAACGCTTGTTCTCTCACTCTCTCGAGGCTCAAAGTTTTTTTGGCTTCGTCTACCCTTTCTTTGGCATGGACGGAAAGTTTCTCTAATATAGTCATGCTTCACTCCGCTCTATTGCTTATCTCAATGAATTTATTCAATACCTCCAAAGCCTTCCCCGAATCAATGAGACTTGCGGCGAGGTCTATCCCCTCTTTCAAACTCCCAGCCTTTTCTCCTATATAGAGGGAAGCCCCGGCATTCATAAGGACTGCTTCTCTCTTAGGCCCTTTCTCTCCATTCAAGATACCAAGAGTTATCTTTGCGTTTTCCTCAGGGGTGCCGCCTTTCAAATCAGCTTTTTGGCAGCGAGTGAACCCGAAGTCCTCCGGCTTTATCATATAATACTTGAACCAGCCGTCCTTTATCTCAGATATCAGCGTTGGTGCACTCATAGAAATCTCATCCAGCTTATCCTGCCCATATACCACCATTCCCCTTTTCACTCCTAGGTTTATAAGCACCTGTGCGAGGGGTCCCACGAGATATTCGTCATAGACTCCAAGAAGCTGCATCGTGGGGGAAGCTGGATTCGTGAGGGGTCCCAGGATATTGAAAACCGTGCGGAATCCCAGTTCTTTTCTAATCGAACCCACGTATTTCATAGAAGTATGGTATTTCTGAGCAAAGAAAAAGCAAATACCAGCCGTTTTCAAGAGTTCAACACACCTCTCAGGGCTCTGCTCTATCTTCACGCCCAATGCTTCAAGACAATCCGCAGTCCCCGAAAGCGAAGAAGCCGCCCGATTACCATGCTTTGCGACCTTCATCCCGCCGGCCGCCGCAACGAGCGCTGAAGTCGTGGAAATATTGAAGCTCATCGCATTGTCCCCGCCGGTTCCCACTATCTCGAATACGTCCATCCCTGTCTTGACCTGAGTCGCATGCGCCCTCATTGCTGCAGCGCAGCCCGCGATTTCGTCAGTCGTTTCCGCCCTTGCGCTCTTCGTGGAGAGCGCAGCCAGGAACGCCGCATTCTGTGTCGGGGTCGTCTCGCCGCTCATTATCTCATTCATAACGGCAAAGGCCTCGTCGTAGCTCAAATCTTCCTTGTTGACTATTTTGACTATTGCTTCCTTGATCATTTTAAGTACCTCCTTATGATCATTACATCATAGCCCCTTGATAAAGTTATATAGCATCCTCTTCCCATCGGGAGTCATGATGGATTCGGGATGGAACTGCACTCCAAATATTGGATATTCCTCATGCTGAACCGCCATTATTTCTCCCTCATCCGTAACAGCAGTAATCTTAAGCTCTTCAGGAATAGTTTCCGGGTCCGCGGCCAGAGAATGATATCTTGCAACCATCCCTCTTTCAGGACACCCCTCAAAGATAGGGCAGCTAATATCGAATCTCACCTCAGACTGCTTGCCATGCATGAGCTTCTTTGCATAAGTGATTTTTGCCCCGAAGGCCTCGCAGATTGCCTGATGACCCAAGCAGACACCAAGAATCGGTATCTCTTTACCCAGTTCCCGCACCACATCAATTATAATTCCCGCATCTGAGGGCCTCCCCGGACCCGGAGACAGGATTATCCTATGAGGCATGAAAGCCTGCATATTGAGGAGCGTCCTTATCTCTTCAATTGACCTCTCATCATTTCGGATCACGATGATTTCAGGCTCTATCTCTCCTATGAGCTGAAAAAGGTTATAAGAAAAGCTATCATAATTATCAATCAAAAGCGTCATAGCTCATCCTCCTGGGCAATCTCCAAAGCCTTAAGCGAGGCTTTCGCCTTATTCAGGCACTCCTCGTACTCCTTTTCAGGGTCCGAATCCGCTACGATACCGGCCCCGCTCCTCACGAACACCTTTCCATTCTTCTTATAAGCAATGCGGATAGCTATGCAGGTGTCCATATTTCCTGTGAAATCAATGTAACCGATAGCTCCCCCATAGATGCCCCTCTTATTATTTTCAAGCTCGCCTATTATCTGACAGGCTCTGATTTTCGGTGCGCCTGAAAGCGTCCCTGCGGGAAGCACCGCTTCTATCACATCTAAGGCGTCATTTTCATCCCTGATTTCGGAGCGAACCGTGGATCCAATATGCATCACATGGGAATATCTCTCTATCGAGTGCAGCTTTTCCACCTCGACAGTCCCGAATTTGCTGATTTTCCCGAGGTCATTCCTTCCCAGGTCCACCAGCATATTGTGCTCCGCAAGCTCCTTTTCGTCCGACAACAGCTCTACTTCAAGCCTCTTATCCTCTTCCTCATTCTGACCCCGCGGCCTGGTCCCGGCCAGCGGGAAGGTATGCAGCACGCCATTTTCCAGCTTTACCAAAGTCTCAGGAGAAGCCCCTGCCACTTCCACGTCAGTTCCCGAAAAATAGAACATATAGGGGGATGGATTTATCGTGCGAAGCACCCTATATGTATTAAGCAGACTTCCCTCGAAAGGTGCGCTAAGCCTATTCGAGAGGACGACCTGAAAGATGTCCCCCTCCTTAATATAGTGCTTCGCCTTCTCGACCATGCCGCAGAATTCTTCCTTGGTAAACAGCGGAGTCACCTCTTCCAGCATCCTGCCGCCCGGCTCATTTTTCTTGTCCCCCGTGCGAAGCAGGCTTATCATCTGCTTCAAGTCCCAGATTGCCTTATTATAATTAGTCTCAGGTTCATCGAGCCTCATGTTCGATATCAGGATGATCTTTTGACGCATATTATCGAAGGCGATCACCTTATCGAAGAGCATGAGATCCACATCCTTGAATTTCTCGCTGTCCTGGACGTCCACCTTTGCCGTAGGTTCGCTGTAACCAATATAATCAAAGGCGAAATAGCCGACCAGCCCGCCCGTGAAGGATGGCAGCGAAGAAAATCTCGGACTTCTGTATTCGCTCATCACCTTTCTTATATATTCCGCAGGGTTCCCCGTCACATACTTCGTTTTCCCCGCATCCAGCACTCCATTCATCGTGCCGCCTATGCATGTAATATTCATAATGGGGTCAAAGCCCAGAAAGGTGTAGCGTCCCCAAGTCTCGTCAGCTTGCGCAGATTCCAGCATATAGCAATGCTTTGAAATGTTTTTTAGGATCTTCATTGTCTCAATCGGTGTTGTAAAGTCCGAAAGGATCTCGCAGCTCACAGGCAGCACATCGTACTTGCCTGTCGCCGCAATTTCCATTACTTCATTGAGATTCGGTGAAAAATTCATGAGCCTTCCCTCCATTTTAATATACCGCTTGAAAGCCTTATCGCACAAAAAAAGTCCTTGACAGAGTTATAGCCTCTGTCAAGGACGAATAAAATAATCCATTATATCCGCGGTGCCACCTTGATTCACGTAGTACGTGCGCTTTAAGCAGGATACTCAGGTCGATTGCGATGCGAAACCTTTTATACCCCCGGCAAATAACGTCTGCCTGCAACGTCGCAGAATACTCTGTGCCATAATCATCGTTACAATCCTTGAATCCGAAACGCCCAGACTTTCTGCAGCGTTCCCAATCCAATCCATGATTCTCAGCACATTTGACTGCGCCCTCAGCGGTCCATTTGACAACTTGTTTCTTACCTGAATCTCACCATCTCAGGCTCTCTCATAAGGCATCATTGCCTTTATCTCCGCTTCAACGGTTTAACTTATTAAAATTTCTCTGTATTATGTCATTCACTCAATGCGTTGTCAATAGTTTTTTGAAAGTTTTTTTATCCAATCCGTGATCTCATCAACCCCCTCGCCAGTCGCCGCTGAAACCGGGAATACAGGGATTGACCCATTCCTCTTCTTAATATTCTCCCTAGCCCTTTCAATATTGAAATCAAAGGCTTCAATCGCATCAATCTTATTAATGACTACCGCGTCCGCCTTTTCGAACATCAACGGGTATTTGAGGGGCTTATCATCACCCTCCGGAACCGAAAGAATGACAATATTTTTTGCAGCCCCGGTATCGAATTCAGCCGGGCAGACCAGGTTTCCCACATTTTCCAAAATGACTAGATTGGGACTGCTTTTAAGTTCTCTGAGTCCCTGTCTCGACATTTCAGCATCCAAATGGCACATGCCGCCGGTATGTATCTGAATCGCCTCCGCTCCAGTCTCTTCCTGAATCTTCCTGGCATCCACGTCCGAATCTATATCGGCCTCCATCACGGCTATTCGAAAATCCGATTCGAGTCTCTTTATAATGGAAATAATGCACGAGGTCTTCCCTGACCCGGGAGAGGACATCACATTCAGATACAGAATCCCCTTTTCTTCAAGGTCTTTTCTAAGTACTTCCGCATCCTCATCGTTATCCTCTAAAATAGTCTTTTTGGCATCAATTATTTTTATATCCATTAATCTCAAACTCTCCCTTTTTAACGGCCTTTTTTCTATACGGCCGTATCAACGGTTTCTCCTATGTTGGATTCAGTCATTTCAACGGCTGGCAGGCTTTCTACTACAAACGATAGATTCGATGGTGAATTGAAGCTATTTTGAATCATTCCCGAAGCCGCTTCTCTTTTTTCCTGCTCCAGCCTATCGAATAGCGACTTCAAATACTTCAAGTCCGCCCTCGTGAGCTGCTTTTCTTCATCTTGGCGGTGCTTGCGCTTCATTTGTTCTATCTCTTCCTCAGATAAATCACCTCTTGCAAGTCCCGTAATGTCAGAAAGCTCAGAAAACATGTCGTCTTTCAACTCTTTTTCAAGCTCTTCGATTTCTTCCATCACTTTTTGCATGAGTTCTTCAGAGATTTCCTCGCTCTCTTCAAGTATTTCCTTTATCTCGTCTTTTCCCTCTTCCTCATCATATTCGACCCCTTTCGAGGATGCGCCTCCTGCGCCCTCAGCCAATTCCTCTTCTTCCAGGTGCCTGACCTTTCTTTTCGCTATTCTCTCCATTGCAGCCGCGTGTATTATCGCCGCCGCTATCTCATTATCCCCATACTCTCCATTCTTAAGCTGTCTCTTTAGCCATGAAAGCTTTACCCTTATCTTTGTTACAAGCGGGCGGGCCTCATCCGCCCTTTTGGACTGCATTATCTGCTTGGATATCTGTTTGAAATTGTAAGGAAGCC
>JAGBNY010000070.1 GCA_017634175.1 Lachnospiraceae bacterium | reverse complement strand
TTCCCAAGCCGAGCCGCCGAAAATGCTCCGCCAGTTGGTGGGCGGCCCTCCGTCCTCCGCAGGGTCTTCCCAAATGTACCAGTCGCTCTTGTCGCTGTCTTTCCCGCTCTTCGAGGAGAGAAACCATTCATTCTGATCAGAAGTGTGGTTGAATACGAGATCCATGACAATCTTAATCCCGCGCTTGTCCGCCTCGGAAATCAATTGATTCATGTCCTCCATCGTGCCATATTCGGGAGCAATGCTGTAATAATCCGCAATGTCATAGCCATTATCAGCCTGCGGGGAGGCATAGCATGGGGTAAGCCATACTGCACCGACGCCCAAGTTTTTTAAGTGATCCAGTTCCGATGTGATGCCTTTCAAGTCGCCTATCCCATCGCCATCGGAATCCTTGAAGCTTCGGACATAGATCTCGTAGGCAACCGTCTTTTGCCACCATTTGAGATTTTCCGGCCCTGCCTGTTCGCTATCCAAAGCGCCGCTCTCGCCGCAGCCCCCAATAAAAGCACCGCACAAGAGCAGCGACATGAGTTTGGCCAGCATTTTCTTCTTCATCCTATTTCCTCCATTGCTTCATGGTTACTATAAATCATCCCCGGCATCCCCATGCCCTTCTTTCTCTTCCTCGATCTCCAATCCGCATATGCGGTCCAAGAATTCATTTACTTCATTCAGGGCAATTTCAACCTTTCGAAGTTCGACCTTGTAGTCCTTGATATATCGCGTTTTTGCCTCCCAGGCAGAGAACATTTCGGCGTGGTCATCGATATATCCTTCCGCTGCGCAGTCAATGCCGTTTTGACTGGCTATGGCGATAAGGCGTTCGATTGCATGTTCCTTGGGGTATTCGACCCCATTCTGTTCCAATACGTGCTTGATTGCAAGCTCAACGGACTGCTGAAGATGGTATGCGGAGTAATTTAAATAGATTTCATCGCTCTTGAAACTCTCATAGATATTCACAGCTACATTATAGTTCTGTATTGCCTTTTCCAATAATGAATAAGTGTCAGTATCATTCATATACGGTTATGCCCTTTTTCTCTATTTCTTTCCTGAGCGCTTCATCCACAAGATAATTCGTCCAGAGATCCACTTGAAAATCAAATCCTACGTCTCTTAAGGGGTTCTTGTCCTCATCCATCTCAATATAGATATCGACATCGCTGCCGACATGACACCTTGCCTCTATGCTAGATCCAAATACAACGGCTTTCTTGACCCAAGGCTTATCTTTGAGGCAATCCAGGATCTGCCTGACCTTTTTCTGCTGTATGGGGAAAATGTATTCACAGTTCAAAAAGGGCTCCCTGACGCATATTTTCCACTTGTGTATTCTTCTCCCCGTAGAATGTCTGTATTCCTTTCGCAAGGGGAACGGAGGAGAATATGCTGTTTTTTCGCTCTTCATAATAATGCCCCCTGAATGCAGCGGCAACAAGACCGCACTTCTTCGCAGCTGTTAGTACCAATCTATTTTAAGACATCTTCCCATAGCTGTCAATACTAAGGATCTGTCGCAAAATAACCGTTACTATTCACGGTCAAAAAAGCCGACCGTGAATAGTAACGGTATTACTCTTTAAAGCTGTTCCCCTAAAAATAGGGGTTGACAACTTGGAGACTTTGTGGTAAAGTATTACTCGTAGTTGATTCAAAATGTCGGACACAGAATCACAAAACCCCTCGGGAGGTGCTTCTCCCGAGGGGCTGCTTTTTGCCCTTTTTCGATAGGCTAATCGAGGATGTCACCCGCTCATCAAGCCATCTGTCTATCCATTTGACGGCATAATGCACGATTATACCGCCCACGACAGTGACGAACAAGGCCGCCAAAATGTCGGACATAACAATCACCCCCTCCCTGTCACCAGATTGGGAAGCGGTAACAGGGGCAAAAAGCAATATAGTTTTATGAGTGGTGTTTAGGCCCTGTTAAAAGATATAATATCTGGCCAGAAAATAAGTCCTGTCCCAATCGATTAGCTTCGCCTTGGATTCCGTCTCTCCATGGATGTTGAACTCGTCAAAAATCATCACCTGCTTATTCTCCAGGTCGTACAGCGGCCAATCATGCGCCTTTCCGTCAGGTGAAATGTCCGCAGAAAGCGAGGGATTCCCAGTCTTGGCGAAGTGGACCCACATTCTGCGCATCAGGATAATCAGCGCCGTCAGGCAAATGATACTAAAACCTAATTAAAACATTTTAATATCCAGTCCCTACAGGTGATGCTTTTCACGGTTGTATTTTTTAAGTCCTGTATCACCTCAACCAGCTTGTCCTCGACCTTTATGAACCTCCTTTCGCCAGTTCCATCCATATGTTATTATACGAAACATATGCCTGATTGGCTCTCTATATTTTCAAACCCGACCCAATAGCGCCGCAAAATAAATGCAGCTCGCCATACTTTTTAATCTATAAACATTTTATGTTATGATATTTTCCCGCCTTTGTCAAGAAATTCCTGATTCCTATATTTTTTTTTAACTTTTTTAAAAAAATTCCGTCCTTTACAACGATTTGATTCGTATATATAATTAACAAGCTTGTCTTACAATTGTAACTATCCAGGACTCGCAGAGGCCTTGCTTATGCGTAAGCGAGCCCTAAAAGCGCAAATGAACGGCTTTGAAAAAAGGGGGATTAAGAATGCCTAAATTAAGGAAAAACTTAGAAGATTACACACGAGACGAACTAAACGACCTGTGCGAGAGCCGCAATTCAGCCATGTTCAAATTCACCCAGTCCACCATCCGGAATCTTATCGACCTGTATGGCCAGGCGGATTATACGTCAGAATATGAAAAGGAAATCAAAAAAAGAGTACGGGAGGACAGGGAGAGCCGAAAAGACGCAAATGGCAAGCTGCCCCCTGAGACCTCTGAACGGAGTAACGAGATCATGCTGGATTATTGCAAAACACTGCCTGACAAGATTGGCAACAATGCCAATTTTGCAAAGCAGCAATTATATGCCCTGGCTATCACGAATTCCTGGAACAAGATCAATGATTTTCAAGAACCGACAAAAGACCAGCTCATCCAGATATATAAGGACAGCACTGAGCTGGAGAACAATCTGCGCCCAAATATAATCAAATGCCTGTCCGATCAGCAAAATATAGCAACTAACCGTAAGCCGGCAGCACGGGGAAATGAGAACGCAGCCCCCGGCAGCGATGCAGCGAGCCTGGAGCAGACATTCATCGACAGCACGTTCAACAGGATGTTCGAGCTGCAGAATAACCCTATAATATTTAATTTCGGCATTCCCAAGCCAAATGACAAGGTGGTGACCGGGGATATCAGGGTCATTCATGAATCGTTGACGGCGAACATAGGAGACGGCCCCCATAAGGCTTCCCTGGAAGAGATGGAGAAAACGAACAGGAAGTTCCCCATCTCCAATGTCCTAAATGCCCAGAATGATTTGGCAAATTGCGTAAATACAGCACATGCGAGATTCGACAAACGGCTGAATGACACCCGCTCATTCAACCAACGCGGAAATGACCTCGACATTCTCAAACAATTCCAAAGTGATTTCAAGAGAGAATCCGAGAAAATGTTCTCGTCCATGCGAGACGCCGCATCCAATGTCAATCTTTCAAACAGGCAGGAGATAATAGACAATATCTTCGGCGGCAGGGAGGGGGGCTTCATAGATGCCACGTCAAACTCCAGGGGATGGAAAACAACCCTAAAAAAACTCAATGAAAAGACAATCCCCTCCGTGACCAATGACCTGATCTATAGAAAAATGGAGGTGGACGCCAAGCGCTTCCAGGATTTCACCAAGGACCTGGACGCCGAGAGAGGCCGCTTCAGCCTGACCTCGAGGCAGGCAAAAGCATTGAAGGCTTCTGCCGCAAGGCTGAATGACTGGTTCAAGGACTTCCATGAAAAACAGTCCGCAAGCGGCGCCCCAAAAAGGATGACCCCCGAGCAGGAAAAGGATCTGCAAGGGCTTTATAAGGACCTTAATGAAAAAGCGGCGGCTTACATAAAACATGACGAGAAGCATAATTTCAAGGGCAAGGAGACCCGGATGGAGGCCGCGAAGTCAATCCTGAACCTGACCGACCCACAGAGCCCAAACAATGTTTTTCAATTCATAAAGGAGGCGACTCCGGAGAAGATTCATTCCAAGAAGAACGACGAATATGTAAACGAAGCCCTGGAGAGCCTGAACATAGTCGAAAAGGCCAACAAGGCAAGGCTGGACGCCCTGAAAAAAGCCGAATCCGAGAAGATGTTCGAGGGGCAGCCCGATGCCGATAAACTGAAAAATGACTATGCGCTTAAAGAGGGGTTGAAAACCGAAAGTGATTTGAATTCCAAGAGAAACCTCGCCCCGAAGGAGCACGCGAACGATAAGGCCGAGGCCCGCTCTGCCGATAATTTACGCAAGAATGTGGACTTCAAGTACATCGAGCAGAAAGCAAACGAGAACAAACCCCAACAAAAGACGCACACAGCGTCAAATCCCCAAAAAAGCAATGGCTTACAGATCCAAGAGCCGATCTTAGAAATATAGTATCAGAAAAGGCAGGAGCCTTGTCTCCTGCCTTTTTTACATTTCGCTCTCCCCCCATCCCCTCGCTATGTTCCTCCTGCTCCGCCGCCATCACTCCCCTGCGGGAGCCTGCCAGCTCCTTATCGAATAAAATACCCGTCCCTAAAATGCACCCTGCAATTCTTCTTAAAGAAGGAGATCCCGTACCTCCCGATGTTCCCGTAGCCATCCTCCAGGAGGGCATCCGCATAGCTCAGGTCGTCGATCTGCTTTATGGCCATCTCCGCCGCCTCGTCCATTATCTCCAGCGTCACCGGGCTCCTGCCCTCCCGCTTGACGGCCTTAAGCTCTATCACGAAGGCCTTATCAAATATATTCACGGGCTTCACGAGGATATCGCTCCGGCCATCCCCCGACTCCCTGTTGCTCT
>JAGBNY010000069.1 GCA_017634175.1 Lachnospiraceae bacterium | reverse complement strand
TGTACAAAAATTTCGTAGGATTTTTTCGTAAGATTGTAGGGTCAAATGAGGGCGCATAGCGGGCTATGTAACCGAATTTGACCCTGCAAGATTGCGGAAAAAGACAAGAAATTTGGACAGTTATTTGTCTACAGATCCTAACTATAGTTCCGAAGAAATTTTCGACTTACGCCAAAAACTGCGTGAGTACTGAGCTTATAATATCTGATGTAAGTCTGTTCTTTTTTGACAACATCATTGTCTGTAATGCAGTATTTATAGGCTTTTCAAGAAATGTAAGTAGAATTTAATTGCGGAACTATAGTTTAAAATATATTTACGCCATCATATCGAATAAGGACAGTTGATTGGACTCAGGGATGTCGCCTAAGAGACCCAGACTCTTCATCGTGTCCGTCGTGCTCTTTCCTGTTCCTGTCCGGAGGAGGAAATCATCTATGGATAGGAAGGGGCCATCCTTCAGTGCGGACTGTACATGGGTCAGGATATCCGAAGCCGCCTTCAGCCCCAATTTAGAGAGGCAGGAGAGGCAGGGCATTATGTGATGGTCATCAATTATGGTGAAATACCTGCTGTCCGCCTTTGAGAGGTCTAACGGCACGAATTCAATCCCCCTCGCGTACATTTCTTTGACCAGCCGCATTTCCTTTAAGGTATCCAGCTCGGATGAAGTCATCTTCTTTTTCCCGACTTCCTGCAGCTTATCTTTAAGGGCTTTTTCCGTCTCTTTCAATATGGGGAGCCCGCGGCACATCGTGGCATAGTCGATTGAGCCCATTGCCCTGATTGAGAAGTAGCCGGCATAGTAGGCGGCGGGGTAATTGATCTTGTACCAAGCGACCCTCCAGGCCATCATTACATAGGCCGCGGCGTGTGCCTTCGGGAACATGTACTTGATCTTCAGGCAGGAATCAATGTACCAATCCGGGACCTCTGCGGCCTTCATAGCTTCCTTCATCTCCTCCGTCAAGCCCTTACCCTTACGGACGCTCTCCATTATCTTGAAGGAAAGCTGGGAATCCATGCCCTTATTCATTAGATAGAGCATGATATCGTCACGGCAGCAGATGCAGTCCGATAGCTGCATCTTCATATCGTTCACCAGCATCTGGGCATTCCCTGTCCAGACATCGGTACCGTGAGAGAGACCGGATATCCGCACCAAATCGGAGAAGGAAGTGGGGTGAGTGTCCTTCAGCATCCCGATAACGAAATCGGTGCCGAATTCCGGTATTCCATAGGTCCCGGTGGGGCAGCCCTCCAGGTCCTCGCTCTTTAGCCCGAGCGCAGCGGGGCTCGAAAAGAGGGACATGACCTGGGGATCGTCCAGCTCAATGGTCTTGGGGTCTACCCCTGTCGTGTCCTCCAGATACTTTATCATCGTGGGGTCATCATGGCCCAATATATCCAGCTTCAATAGGTTATGGTCTATTGAATGGTACTCCAAATGCGTTGTGACAATGGCGGCGTTGGATTCCTTATTGGCTGGATGCTGCAAGGGAGTGAAAGAGTAGATGGATTCGCCTCTCGGCAGCACGACTATGCCGCCCGGATGCTGCCCCGTGCTTCTCAGGACTCCCTCTATCCCATGGGAGAGCCTTGCCCTTTCAGGCTTTCTCTTATGCTTCCCATGCTCTTCCAAGTACTTATTTACGTACCCGAGTGCCGTCTTGTCCTGAAGGGTGCCCATGGTACCGGCCCTGTAGGTCTGGCCGGCTCCGAAGATGACCTCAGTATATTTATGAGCCTTCGACTGATAATCGCTGGAGAAATTCAAGTCAATATCGGGTTCCTTATCTCCCTTGAATCCTAAGAATGTCGCAAAGGGGATGTCGAAACCTGTTTTCTTCAGCAAAGTCCCGCAGACGGGGCAGTTTTTGTCCGGCATGTCTGAGCCGCACATGCTCTTTTCAGCGAAGCTCTTCACTGTCGGTGAATCGAAATCATAGTAGTGGCAGGAGGGGCAGAGATAGTGTGGCGGCAGGGAATTCACCTCAGTTATCCCGGCCATGTATGCCGCGAGGGAGGAACCCACGCTTCCTCTGGACCCCACCAGGTATCCATCTTCGTTGGATTTCCATACGAGCTTTTGCGCTATGACATACATCACTGCATAGCCATTACTTATTATGGAGTCCAGCTCAGTCTCCAGCCTTTTGGACACCTTTTCTGGGAGATTCTCTCCATACAGCTCCCTTGCCTTCCTTTCGCAAATGTCCCTAAGCACCTGGTCGGAATTCTCAATCACTGGAGGGGCTTTATCGGGCCGCACAGGGTTGATATAGTCCACCATATCTGCAATCATATTGGTATTGTCGATAACGACTTTTTCTGCCGTGTCTTCCCCCAGATAGCTGAATTCCTCTAACATCCAGTCCGTTGTATGGAGATAGAGGGGAGGCTGCTTGTCGGCCCCCTCGAAGCCCTTCATGGACATTATGATCCTTCTATAGACCTCATCCTCCGGGTCCAGGAAATGGGAGTCGGAGGTCGCGCAGACTGGCTTCCTGAAGATTTTTCCAAGCTCCACTATGCGGCGGTTTAAGTTCCTCAAATCTTCCTCGGTCTCTATGGAATTGTCCTTCTCTAGTAAGAAGGCGTTGTTCCCTATGGGCTGGATCTCAAGATAATCATAGAAATTGATTATCCTTGCAATTTCTTTGTCCGATTCACCCCTCTCTAATGCCTGATATAGCTCTCCGGCCTCACAGGCAGTGCCTATTATAAGTCCCTCTCTATGCTCTGTGAGCAGGCTCTTGGGGATGCGGGGTCTCTTATGGAAGTACTCCAGATGGGATCTGGAGATCAGCTCATATAGGTTCACCCGTCCAACCTCATTTTTGGCAAGGAGGATGATGTGGTTCGCATGGAGGGAATTTAGCCGCTGCTTCTTTAAAGCCGGGTCTGTTCCAATTTCCTCTATGGTTTTAAAATCCTTTTCTTTGGCTTTTTCAAGGAGCTTTAATAAAATGTTTCCGGCCGCCTCGGCATCGTCCATTGCGCGGTGGTGATTAATCAGAGTGACTTTGAGATCCTTTGCCACCCTGTCCAATTTATAGTTTCCGAGCTTTAAAAATAGCTGGGACAATCCTACCGTGTCCAGCACGAATTTGTCGAAAGTGAGCCCTAAACGGACTGCGGCCTTTCTCAGGAAAAGCGTATCAAAGGCCGCATTATGGGCCACTATTACTGCATCGGAGCAAAAGTCCAGAAATTTGGGCAGTATCTCAGATAGAGAGGGGCAGGACGAGACCATATCGTCCGTAATGCCGGTCTTTGTCTGGATATTTATCGGGATAGGGACTCCTGGGTTTATTAGCTCCTCGAATTTGGACACAATCTGCCCATTCTCTATACGGACGGCCCCTATTTCGGTGATCCTGTTCTTGTCGGGATTCAGCCCGGTCGTCTCAATGTCGAAAACCACATAGGAGCTGTCGAGGGGGTGAGGAATGGGATTTTCAGGAGCTTCTCCCGTGTACCAAAAGATGTCCTTGGTGTCGTCGATGATATAGCCCTCGCAGCCGTAGATTACCTTGAAGCCCTTCGGCGCCTTTGCAGCGGCATAGTGAAAGGCATCGGGAAAGGAATAGGCGACGCCGTGATCCGTGATCGCTATGGCCTTCATTCCCCAATCGCAGGCTCTCTTCAAGATATCCGTCACGTCGCTTATCCCGTCCAGCTCGCTCATCCTCGTATGGCAGTGAAGCTCCACCCTCTTTCTGGGGGCCAGGTCCTCCTGGGTCCGGAAGAAAGGCGGGATCTCCTGGATCATCTTGATGTGTCCGATGGTAAGGTCATGCTCAAAGGTGTCGAGCACTGCGATGCCCTTTACCTTGACAAAGATGGTGGGCACAGGGGGGCTTTTCTCAAGCTTCGAGGCCCCGATTCTCTCCCGGAATTCCTGGACCTCATCGCCCTTTAGAAATAGCTTCAGTGTAATAGAGTCCGTTCTATCGGTGATATCGATTGAAATCACGAACCTATCGTTGCTTATCGGCCTTTCGGAATAGAAGATCAGTTGTCCTCTTATAGTTACATCCCCGATTTCACCGATGATTTCAGAAATGGGCATGGGCTCTTCATCATAGCGAGCCCCAAAGATGATGGAGCTATCCTTTTCTCTTGCCTTTGAATTAGGACGAGATTGAGTTTCGGGATTTTCGTGAGATACGGGACTTGAATGGGTCTCGTTCTGGGGGTTTTCTGCCCCGTCCTTTTTCCCATAGGCTGCCTCGGTGATAGCCCTTATCTCGTTCTGGACCCTGATTTCGGCATCCTTTTCCTTTTGGCTCTTTTCCTGCCGGGTGAAGCTGCACTTAAAGACCGCATTCATTCCGCAGCGGCTGTTCATGACATGCTCCAAGTATTCCTGGAGCTTCTTGGAAGAAGCCCTGGAAACTATATTGTCCGGGAACCTAAGTTCGATAAAAGAATCGGCCGATTCCGGGAGCCCATCCTTAGCTGGAAAGGAGACCTCTGCCTGCTTCAGGAGATTTAGGAGGATTGGGGATTTCTCCCTGAGCTCATCTTCCATGCTGGATATATACTCCTTGAAGAGATGAGAAGCCGTATAGCTCTCTGTTAGCGAAAAGACGGTATGTATGCGAAATTTAGCCTTGCGCTTCTTGAAGAGCTGCTTGGAAAGCTCATTTTCGGTTCGGCGCACAAGGTCATATTGGATGAGGTTTGGGGACTCGGCATAGATATCAAAGAGCTTCCCCGCCTTATCCGCATGGATGCGGCGCACCGAGGCTCTGGAAAATAAGAATTTTGCCTCTCCCTTTAGCTCCAAGGTTGGAAATACTTCTAAAAAAAGCTTGCCCACATCGATTCTCCTAAAAAGCTTCCATTTCTTCCTTTAATGCTGACAAAATCCCTGCTTCCGGGACCTTTTTCTTGATCTCTCCCTTTGCAAAGATAAGTCCCTCTCCGTTTCCGCCAGCCACGCCGAAATCGGCTTCCTTGGCTTCTCCGGGCCCGTTCACGGCGCAGCCCATTACTGCGACCTTGAATGGCTTATCGTAAGAGTCCGCGAGTCTCTCCACCTTTTCAGCGAGGCTCACCAGATCTATTCTCGTGCGGCCGCAGGTGGGACAGGAGATGATCTCCGGGCCGCTTTTACGTAAGCCCAGGGCGGAAAGTATGGCCTTTGCGCTCCGTATCTCTTCCAGGGGATCCGCGGTCAAGGAGACCCTTATGGTGTCGCCTATCCCCTCATAGAGCAGGATGCCGAGCCCTACTGAGGACTTGATATTTCCTGAGAAGGCGGTGCCGGCCTCGGTGATCCCTATGTGGAGAGGGTAGGAAGTGAGAGATGAAACCCTTTCATAGGACTCTATGCACATGGGTACGTTTGATGACTTAATGCTGATAACAATATTGTCATAGCCACATTCCTCTATCATCCTGACCTTGTCCATTGCGCTCTCAACAATTCCTTCTGCTGTCACTCCCCCATACTTTTTAATTAGGGGAGTCTCCAAAGACCCGGAATTAACGCCCACTCTTATAGGTATGCCCCTTTCCTTTGCCGCTGAGACGACCGCGCGTAAGTTCTCCCTGCCTCCTATGTTTCCAGGGTTTATCCTGATCTTGTCCGCTCCGTTCTCAATCGACATGATGGCTAGCCTGTGGTCGAAATGTATGTCGGCGGCTAACGGGATGTGGATCCTTTTCTTTATCTCTTTCAAGGCTCCTGCAGCCTGTGCGTCCGGCACGGTGCAGCGTATTAGCTCGCATCCCGCTTTTTCCAGCTCCAGGATTTGGGTTACTGTACCATCTATGTCCTGGGTCTTTGTATTGGTCATTGACTGGATAAGGATTGGGTTATCCCCGCCTATCGCCTTATCCCCGATTTTTATTTCCTTGGTATTTTTTCTGATTATTTTTCCCATAGGGGATATCTTAATGTTAAAAACAGGGTCTGTCAAAAGGCAGTTTCATCTGCCAGATGTACGCATTGCGTAATCGAGTAGGGGATGATTTTCCCCCCTGCTCGATTCTGGAATCAGGATTGAGCAGGCTGTATTCCCGAATACATCCCTTGATACTATCTTCAGGACATAGACATAGCCTGGCAGCGCTTCGTCGATTCCGAGTCCCAGGAATATGCCGTTTATGTAGAATTCGTCCTTTGTCTTAGTGTAGTCCCTTATGTAGTCCTTCAGGCTGCTGTTTTTGATTTCCTTTAGAGAGAGCCTGGAAAGCTCATCCTCGAGAATAAGCGGCGGGGACTTATCGATGGTGAAATATCTGGCCTTTTCCTGCAGTTCTCCGTTCTCGTCCCAGACCTTATATAGGGCCTTGTAGGAGCCCTCTTCGTCTATTATGCAAATTCCGGGAGGGAAGGATTTTTCTTCTATTATCTGCCCGTCCCATGAACGCTTCTCTATCTTCATTGCTCCCTCGTCATTAAAGTCGTCCAGGATTCCATCGGAGCTAATGCTTATAGAAGAATCAGTGATTTCAGAATTTAAGTCCTTTTCGTTGGGAGATACCGAAGTTTGTACTTGTTTTGTTAATTCGCTGAGGGCTGGAAGGGCTGCCCCGCTCCCTGGTCCCTGGGCGGCGAGCAGGGCGTTTTCGCTGACTCCAAGCTCAGAATACATTTCTGACAGGCAATAGAGCAGGCTCTGGCGCTCTTCAGGGCTTCCCGCCTGATTTTTTGAAATCGAGGCCTCGGCATACTCTATGGCCTTTTTATAGTAGGCTGACCTGTCTTTTGGATTCCTGATTCCTAGATGTCGGTAAATATGGGTTAAAATGCCCCCGGAGACCGCAGAATTCTCTGACAGAGTATCTATTTGCATGTTCTTTATTTCATCCAGCAATATATTTTCAATCTCCTTTGCGTTGGTGAGAATGCTTTCAAAAGTGATATAAAGGCGTCCCTGTACCAGAAAGAGCTTTTCTTTTTCTTTCGAGGGCGCATTTTTGAAGTCCCGCGCCAATTCCTTTATAGCAGAAGAAGCCGCGGGATAGCCATCTTTAATAACTGTTCTTAAGGCGGTTTGGAACAGTTCTTCTTCGGACTTTGAAGCTGAATAATGGGTCTCATTTTGCGAGGCGGCGGCTAGGGCTTCGATTGTGCTCAGGTCTTTTTGGCTTTGATGCCCTGTTGAAAGGATTGGGAGGAAGAGGCAGATTAAGATGGCTGAAAGCAGGGCTAAATATCGGTAATTCCATATCGATATATAGAGATTCAAGAAACGGATAATTGGATCCACGCTTTGAAAACGCTTATCCGGGTCAGATTTTGTGCACTTATCAATAATAGGCCTTATAAGAGGGTCTTTGGCTTTAAGGCTTTCCAGGGTCTGACCATAGGCATAGATATCGGATCTTTTATCTGAGAGACTTTGGTATTGCTCCGGCGCTGCGAATCCCCTGGTCCCAAACGGGATTCTGTCCTTTTTTGACTTGGAAAGCTTCGCGGCTCCGAAATCTATCAGGCATAGCTCGTTATCCTTTCGCACAATTATGTTTTCAGGCTTCAAATCCCGATATATTATCGGAGGGCGTCTGTCATGGAGGGTCTTCAAGGTTTCAGCGATATCCCTCGCCCATTTGAGCCTTTGTAATGCTGCGATATGCTTGTTATTTTCCAGATATTGCTTCAGATTCATCCCTTCGATATATTCGGTGACGATATAGATCGCTTCATCGTCCCTAAATACATCGGCTATCCTTGCGACCCTGTCGATCCTGAGCCTTCGAAGGGCATTTATTTCAGCATAGGCCGTCTCTATAAGCACCTTATCCGGGTCTTGCTTTATCTTCTTGACTACCCACTTCAGTTTCAATTTATTGTCTACGCTTAAGTAAACCTCGCTCATCTTGCTTTTATGCAAGCATTTCTTTAATTCATATTTTTCACCCAGAACGATAATTATCACCTCCAGGAAGAATGATGTCTCTTGTATTGGAATGTGGAGCGAAAGCTCCTTTAAGAAAATAGATAATAGGATTTATGAAAAGTGAAGCTGATGATAAAACAGGTTAGGGAGGTTTGTCAAGGTCTTGAGGATAAGAATATAAAATGTTATAATAATAGATTGGCTGTATCGGCAGATAGTATTGCAATGGTTTGCATCATATCGGCTATACATGAAAGCCTGTGCATACGTAAAGATATGACGAAAGGAGAGACTTTTCCCTTATGGATGAAATTCAGACCCAATACCAATTCATGGAAGAAGCCGCGGGGTATCTAAGGGACATCGAGTCCGAAATCGGCCACAGTTTGAGGGCTATAGTCGTGACTTTTGGCTGTCAGATGAATGAAAGGGACTCTGAGAAGCTTAGGGGTATCCTCTTTCGGATTGGCTATGGCGAAGCGCAAAGCGAAGAAGAAGCCGATCTCATCATTTATAATACCTGCACAGTTAGAGAGAATGCCGATGTACGCGTCTTTGGCAGGCTGGGCGTATTAAAAAGCTTAAAAAGAGAAAAGCCGCATTTGATAATCGGTCTATGCGGCTGCATGATGCAGGATGGAGAGACGGCGGATTTAGTAAAGAAAAAATATCCGCATGTGGATCTGATCTTCGGGACTCATAATCAGCATAAATTAGCAGAATATCTGGTTAAGGTATTCAGAGAGAAGGGTTCCTTCGAGATTTGGAGCGAGAGCGGTGGAATCTATGAAAATCTGCCGGTGTCCCGTAAATATCCCTTTAAGAGCGGATTGAATATAATGTATGGCTGCAATAATTTTTGCAGCTATTGCATCGTGCCCTATGTAAGGGGCAGAGAGAGAAGCCGTAAATTAGAAGATATATTGAGGGAAGCAGAGGGGCTTTGTGCGGACGGAGTTAAGGAAATCATGCTCCTGGGTCAGAATGTCAATTCATATGGCCGGGGGCTGGATCCGCCTGCCTCTTTTCCGGAGCTTTTGGGGGAGCTGCAAAAGATAGAGGGGCTCAAACGGATCCGATTCATGTCATCCCATCCAAAGGATTTATCGGATGAGCTAATGGAAGCCATGGCGGGGAATGACAAGGTATGCAGACATATCCACCTCGCGATGCAATCCGGAAGCACGGAAATCTTGAAGAAGATGAACAGGCATTATTCGAAGGATGATTATCTTGAGGTTATTGATAAGCTTAGGCGCGCCATGCCGGATATCGCCATTACAACGGACATAATAGTAGGTTTCCCCGGTGAAACAGAGGAAGATGTTTGTCAGACGATAGATGCCGCAGAGCGGGCGCGATTCGATGGGGCCTTTACCTTCATCTATTCTAAGCGGCATGGGACTCCTGCCGCCAAAATGCAGGATGATACCCCGAAAGAGGTCATTCAGGAAAGATTCGATAGAGTCCTGAGCGTTGTACGCAAAACTGCGGAGGAGCAGGCTAAGAGATTCGAGGGGGCGGTGCTGCCGGTCCTGGTGGAGAGCGTGAATAGATCTGACTCTAAAATGGTGACAGGGAGGATTCCTCAGAATCATACGGTGCATCTTAAGGGAAGCGCGGATCTGATTGGAAATATTTTGAATGTAAGACTCGATAGGAGCATGGGTTTTTATTATATAGGAAGTGAGGCATAAATGGAGATAGCGAAGGTAATAGCCGAGGAACTGAATAGGGGAGTGTGGCAGGCAGAGGCCGCCATTTCCCTTTTGGATGAAGGGAATACGATTCCCTTTATCTCACGATACAGGAAAGAGGCCACGGGATCTTTAAATGATGAAGAGCTTAGGCTTTTATCCGAAAGACTGGACTACTTAAGAAACCTTGAAAAGCGTAAGGAGGAGGTCATCGCCCTCATAGACGAGCAGGGCAAGCTCACAGAAGAGTTAAAGGCGCAGATTTTGGAGGCTGAAAAGCTGGTGACTGTGGAGGATCTCTATAGGCCTTATAAGCAGAAGAGGAAGACCAGGGCGGATGCGGCCAAGAAAAGAGGACTTGAGCCGCTGGCTCTCTTCATACTGCTCCAGGAAACGGACAGACCGGTGGAGGAAGAGGCCGCAAAATATGTGACTGGAAAGATTGAGCCTGAGTCCGATAGTAAGGAGGATCAGGTGAAGGCGGCTGAAATCGAGGTCTTGGATGTCAAGGCGGCAATTGCCGGAGCCTCGGATATAATAGCGGAGCAAATCTCGGATAATGCGGAATACAGGACTTTCATAAGAGACTTGACCAGGGCTCATGGCAAGCTCGTGTCCAAGGCAAAGGACGAAGAAGCGGAATCGGTCTATCAGAATTATTACGATTTCGAGGAACCGATTGAGAAAGTGGCGGGGCACAGGACTCTTGCAATCAATAGGGGAGAAGCGGAAAAATTCTTGACTGTGTCCATCGAATCGCCCGAAGAGAG
>JAGBNY010000068.1 GCA_017634175.1 Lachnospiraceae bacterium | reverse complement strand
TCTTTATTATAATTCCGGTCTACGCCCTCTTCATTGCGAGCTTCAAGCCAGGAGAGCTTTTGCTGCAATACGGCCTCAATCTGAATCCGGAATTCGAGAAGATGGGGCTCTCGAATTATCAGCTCCTCTTCAGCGGCACTCATGATTATTGGATATGGTTCGTGAATTCCATCTTCCTCACGGTCGTGACTGTCCTGCTTACCCTGCTAGTGAGCGCCTTTGTCGCCTATGGATTCGTGGCATACGATTTCAAAGGGAAGAATATCCTCTTTGTAGCGGTGCTTGCCATCATGTCGGTGCCTTTCGAGGTCGTGATGCTGCCTCTTTATAAGCAGATGTCCGACTGGCACTTGATGGATAGCTACGTGGCCATAGTGCTGCCATTCCTCGCTCATTCGTCCACTATCTTCTTCTTCAGGCAGTATCTATTGGGTCTGCCGAAATCCCTGATAGAGGCGGGGAGGATTGACGGAGCCTCAGAATTCGGTATTTTCTTCAGGGTCATCATGCCAATGATGAGGCCGGCTTTCGCGGCCATGGCGATCTTGAACGGCATGAACGCTTGGAACAACTATATGGGGCCTCTGCTTGTCATCCGTTCATCAAACAAGTATACGCTGACGCTGGGCTTGAATACACTCATAAATCCTTATGGAGATAATTACAGTCTCTTGATCGTAGGAGCCTTCTTCTCCATCATACCTATATTCATACTTTTCGTCGCTTTCCAGAGGTACTTCATAGAGGGTATGACTGCTGGTGCTGTTAAAGAGTAAGAGATATATTTTTGTAGCTGCCTCAGAGCTTAGGGCTTTTGGGCGGGTGCGGTTTTTGCGAAAGGAGTATTATGGCACAAAAACCAGAAATTAAGATAATCCTGGATCGGGATTATCGTTTATCGGATATTGATGAGAGGATTTACGGCTCTTTTATAGAGCACTTAGGCAGGGCGGTCTATGACGGACTCTATCAGCCAGGGAACCCGCTTTCGGATGAGATGGGATTCCGCAAGGATGTGCTGGATATGGTGAGGGAACTGAAGGTCCCGATTATCCGTTATCCCGGAGGGAATTTCGTATCGGGCTTTGATTGGCTGGACTCCGTGGGGCCTAAAGCGGACAGGCCTGCCAGACTGGAGCTTGCCTGGCGGAGTTTGGAGACGAATCAGGTCGGCATCCAGGAATTCAGTAAGTGGGCGCGTCTCGCGGATTCTTCCGTGATGATGGCGGTGAACCTTGGCACCAGGGGAATCCCGGAGGCCTGCGCTTTGCTTGAATATTGCAATCATCCATCCGGCACGAAGTATTCGGATCTCCGGATAAGCCATGGGGATAAGGAGCCTTATGGCATCAAGACCTGGTGTCTGGGTAACGAGATGGACGGCCCCTGGCAGATCGGCCATAAGACGATGGAGGAATATGGCAGGCTTGCGGAGGAGACCGCTAAGGCGATGAAACTCATAGACCCGTCTATCGAGCTTGTTTCCTGCGGCAGCTCTTCCAAGGATATGCCCGACTTCCCTCAGTGGGAAGTGACCACTTTGGAGCATACCTATGACTATGTGGACTATATCTCGCTCCACTCCTACTATGGGAATAAGTCCGGGGACAGCCTCGATTACCTTGCCTGTTCCGATGATATGGACGGCTTCATCAAGACCGTGATAGCGTCCTGCGATTTCGTGAAGGCGAAGAAGAGGGGCAAGAAGGACATCAACCTGAGCTTCGATGAATGGAACGTATGGTTCCATTCAAATGAGGCCGATGATGACATCATGCAGAATCATCCTTGGCAGCAGCATCCGACCCTGTTGGAGGATATTTACAATTTCGAGGATGCTTTGGTCGTGGGGCTTCTCTTGATCACTTTGCTGAATCACTCCGACAGGGTGAAGATGGCTTGCCTCGCGCAGCTCGTCAACGTGATCGCTCCTATAATGACGGAGCCGAATGGCGGCAAGGCCTGGAGGCAGACGATCTTTTATCCTTATATGCATGCTTCCGTTTATGGCAGGGGGGTCTGTCTCATGCCTTCAGTCAAGGTGACTAAGCACGACACGGCGACCCATGAGAACGTTACGGACGTCGCGTGCACTGCGGTATATAATGAGGAGAATAAGGAAATCACAGTCTTTGCGGTGAACAGGCTTCTCGACAGCAATGTGGACATAAATATCGACCTGAGAAGCTTCGGGAATTGCAGCATTATAGAGCATATCGCCTTGGAGGGCTTCGATCTGAAGGCCGTGAACAGCGCACAGGGCGAGACGGTCGTGCCTAAAAACCTGAATACGCTTTCCATGGACGGCGGCTCAGTGCTGAACGGCGCTCTCCACGGCGCTTCCTGGAACGTGATACGGATAAAGGTGGAGAAATAAATATACAATCTAATCTTTCGAATCGGGGATCGATACGGAGGATTCAAGGAGTACAAAGGGGGTGCAGCTTGGGCTGCACCCCTTGATTTTTCTCTCGTTATACTGAAGGGTATAAAAGGCGGGAAAGGAGAGAGAGGAGCAAATGAAAACGCTCAAGCTCAAGGGTGGGGACGGCCTTTACACAAACCTTGGACTTCTATTATCAGAGCAATGTGGCCATACTATAAAAGCTGCTGTTTTTCAGGGAACTGACAAGGAGGTGTTCAATACATTTTTCTGGATCATTACAACAAGACTGAAGCTTGTTTTGATGGACTCAGGAGGATGGACAGCAGGGATTGCCCGAAAGGTACGTTAAGGGAATTCTTGTTGAATAGCATCATACACAGGGACAGGAAGGCAGAAATAGCGCTAATGAAGCTGCGGATGTAAAGGGTGATGAAGGCATAGAGAAAGTTTACGAGTCTGTCAGAAGAAAAGGAAAGGTGACAAGAAAGGAAACAGAGCAGGAATTTGGATTTGGAGCCACTAAGGCATATAGAGTGTTGAAAACGCTTTGTGAAGTTGGAAAGCTTGCGCAGGAACCGTATGGCAACAAGACTACATATAGAACTGTATGACTAAAAAGGTGAATCAATCCTTAATGCCCCGTATTAAAAGACGGGGTATTTTTATGCCCATTTTTATGAGAGAGAAGAATAAGACTCGTTTTACTTTGAAATATCTGTAAACATGGCGCTTATAGAAAACTTACGTAAAGCTGGGAATTTGGAAAAAATGCTGAAAACCTTGCAATACTAGGGATTTACGAAGATTATGAAGAACTTTCGTGTAGATTTCGTAAAAGAATAGATACGGAAGCTGCGCAGAGGTAAGGTGTCTATTAAAGCTAAACCTCGCAGAGTACTGGCGGTGTCCGTCTTTTTATTAGAGTGGTAGAGATGGAGAAGCTGAGACTATGCTTGAAACGAGGCGGCTGGGACTTGGGGACTGCGTGCGAATCATCTTCAAAGACGGCAAATGAGTTTTTGTGTGCCTTTGGGGCGATGTAAATCAGCAAATGGGGACAAACCTGGCATGGCGGAAACGCATATGCTTATGGTTAGCTGACTGCGCGTTAGGAGCGTCTGAAAAATAGCATGAAACAGACATTTGGCCTCAAATTAAAATTGAATATCGTAAGTAGTCCTATCTTATAGACCGCAGCTAAAATGGCGGGCTTGGGAGCATTAATGATGTAATGATCAGTCATTGAAAGCTTCTGGGTGCCGTAAAGGCTTTGGCGGCAAGGGGACTATCTCCCGACGATAGTCGGCGGGATTAATCGTGAACAACACGCCAAAGGGAACTGAAAAATTCAGAGACATCCCCAGAGCGGTCGTGATTTTTATTTCGGATTTTGATGTGTTCGGTGAAGGCGAGATGTACTACGAAGTAAGAAAGTACGCAG
>JAGBNY010000067.1 GCA_017634175.1 Lachnospiraceae bacterium | reverse complement strand
TTGCCGCAGCATCCGGATGCTTTGCGAGGAGATCTTTCAATTCCTGCAAATCTGCCTGGACCGCAGTCTTATCATTTGCATCTATCTTATCACCGACCTCTTCCATCGCCTTCTCGGTCTGGAAAGCGAAAGAATCCGCATCATTCCTAGCGTCAATTGCCTCTTTACGCTTCTTATCCTGTGCTTCGTACTCAGCGGCTTCCTTGACAGCCCTGTTAATCTCATCATCGGACATATTCGAGCCGCCGGTAATCGTGATATGCTGCTCCCTGCCAGTGCCCAGGTCCTTAGCGGAAACATTCACGATGCCGTTCGCATCAATATCGAATGTTACCTCGATCTGAGGCATACCCCTCCTTGCAGGAGGAATACCATCTAAGCGGAACTGTCCAAGGGACTTATTATCCTTGGCAAACTGCCTCTCGCCCTGTAGGACATTGATATCCACAGCAGTCTGATTGTCTGCCGCCGTAGAGAATACCTGGCTCTTCTTCGTAGGAATCGTCGTATTCCTCTCGATAAGCCTTGTAGCCACGCCGCCCATAGTCTCGATAGAAAGCGAAAGCGGGGTGACATCCAGAAGCAGCACATCCCCTGCGCCGGCATCCCCGGCCAGCTTGCCGCCCTGAATAGACGCGCCGATAGCCACGCACTCATCAGGATTCAAGGTCTTTGAAGGCTCATGACCTGTAAGCTTCTTAACATGTTCCTGCACACAAGGAATCCTCGTGGAACCACCCACCAAAAGAACCTTGGTGATATCGCTGTTCGTAAGCCCCGCATCCTTCATTGCGTTCTGCACAGGGACAGTGGTGCGTTCAACTATGTCATGTATAAGCTCCTCGAACTTCGCACGGCTCAAGTCCATATCAAAGTGCTTCGGTCCATCCTGTGTCGCTGTTATGAAAGGAAGATTGATATTCGTGGTCTGTGCGCTGGAAAGCTCTTTCTTCGCCTTCTCAGCGGCCTCCTTTATCCTCTGCATGGCCATCTTGTCGCCAGAGAGATCCACGCCCTCTTTCTTCTTGAATTCATCCAGCATATATTGAGCGATCACGTTATCCACATCATCGCCGCCGAGCCTGGTATCGCCGTTCGTCGCAAGCACCTCGATGACGCCATCGCCAATCTCGATGATAGAGACATCAAAGGTACCGCCGCCGAGGTCGTATACCATTATTTTTTGTTCATTCTCATTGTCCAATCCATAGGCCAATGCAGCCGCCGTAGGCTCGTTAATGATACGCTTGACCTCAAGTCCTGCGATCTTACCCGCATCCTTTGTGGCCTGTCTCTGCGCATCGTTGAAGTACGCAGGAACCGTGATAACTGCTTCAGAAACAGTCTCTCCCAGATAGCTCTCAGCGTCCGCCTTCAGCTTCTGCAATATCATTGCCGAGATCTGCTGAGGGGAATAACGCTTGTCGTCAATGGTACGGCCATGATCTGTACCCATGTCCCTTTTAATGGACGAAATCGTGCGATCCGCATTCGTGACTGCCTGCCTCTTTGCGGGCTCACCTACCAGCCTTTCGCCGGTCTTCGTGAATGCCACGATTGAAGGGGTCGTCCTAAGCCCTTCTGCATTTGCGATAACTGTAGGCTTTCCGCCTTCCATGACTGCTACGCAGCTATTTGTTGTCCCTAAGTCAATACCGATTATTTTACTCATAATGTCTCCTCCAAATCCGGGGGCAAAAGAAGTCCCCCATATGCCCTGCAAAGCCCAATGCCTTGCAATCTATCTTCTGTGGTGCGAATCCGCAAACAATTAGCCTGTTTGCAATTCCTTGAAATCTGCCGACAAACGGCAATTCTTTATTGCACCACCGAAACCATCGAATGTCTCACAATTGAGTCCCTGTATAAGTACCCTTTTTGAAGTTCCTTCAAAACAGTGCCCGACTCGTATTCCTCGCTTTCCTCCTGCATTACAGCATTGTGGAAATTCGGGTCGAAAGGCTTTCCTACTGCCTCGATCGGCTTAACACCCATCTCAGTCAAAGCGTCCGTGAACTGTTTATAGACCTTTTCCATGCCCTCCATGAAGGGATCCGGCTTCGCGTCTCCATTCTTCGCCATATCGAGGGCTCTCTCGAAATTGTCCAAGGTCGGCAGGATCTTCTCGATCACGCTCTTCGCTCCGGTCTCGAACATCATGTCCTTTTCCTTCTCGCTGCGCTTACGGAAATTCTCGAATTCCGCCATGAGCCTGAGATGCCGCTCATTCATTTCCGCAAATTTTGCCTGTATCTTTTCAGGAAAAGCCTCCACGCCTTCGTCTTCTGTTTTGGACTCTTCTTCGGGTTTTTCTTCGGACTCTTCTTCAGATTCTGCCTTTTCAGCTTCCTCTTCTATTACATCATCTGCACTATCCTGAGTGCCATAATCTGGATTTTCATCCTCTATGATGTCATCCTGCTTTTCATCCTCATCGGTCTCTATCTTTATCTTCTTACCCAATATTCATTACCTCCTAATCTATAGTATGTCTTCCGGCACGAAAGTCCACACTTTGCGCAGACCACCGCCGGTCTGACCCGCTATGTCTTTTTATACAAAGCATCGAGCTGTTCCTGAAGCTTTTTCAGTGTCTTTGCAGCCTTTTCATAGTCCATTCTTTTGGGTCCTATTATGCTCATCATCCCTCTCATTCCATCCTCAAGCTCGTAGGTCGCAGTAACGACAGAGCAGTCTTTCATGGACTCTATCTGAGATTCATGACCAATATAAACCTGAATCGCATGTCCATTGTCATTATCCAATGCAAGGGATTCAGATATTATTTCCTTTAGCTGATTCTTTTCTTCCAGGGTGCTTATTATCCCGCTGGCTTTCTCATTATCAGCAAGCTCAGGGTACTTGAAGATATTATTCGCTCCGCTGGTATAGATCTCCAAGTCCTCTTCAGCCGTTATCGCTTCCGCTATCGCATCTATGGCAGATGCCACAATGTCCGAATGAATGCCCGCTCTCTCTTTTATGAGCGTTATAAGCCCCAAGTTTATCTCTTCAAGCGAGAGCCCGCAGAGATTCGTATTCAACAAGAGATTGAGCTTCAAGACCGTTTCATTGTCCATCTCGCTAGATGTGGGGATAATCTTATTCTTTATGATATTCCCCTCGACTACTATGACGGCAAGCAGGCTCCCCTCGTCCACCTTGGAAAGCTGGAGGAATTTCAGCTTATTTCTATGTATCTGCGGAGATGAGATGGCGGCGGCGTAATTCGTATTTGCAGCTAGGAGCTTTGCAACCTGTTTCAGAAGTTCCGACAATTGGTCAGCCTTCCTGACTACCATTTCCTGCATATCAGAGACTTCTTTTTCCCTATCAGCCATCATCCTGTCAACATAAAAGCGATAGCCCTTGTCAGAGGGAATCCTGCCGGCCGAAGTATGGGGCTGAAGGATATAGCCCATTTCCTCCAAGTCCGACATTTCGTTCCTAATGGTGGCAGGAGAAAGCTTCAAATCCTCGTACCTTGAAATGGTACGGGACCCAACCGGCTCTCCAGTCTCCAGATAGTTCCGAATGATGGCTTCCAGTATCCTAGTTTTTCTTTCGTCCATTTCCATAATCTATCCTCGATAATCGAAAGCCCTTACGAGATAACTCAAACCATCCTTCTAGACTGTATTAGCACTCAACTCGAATGAGTGCTAATATTTATACTGCATAATGTACCACTACATTCAGAAAATGTCAATACTTAAAATAAAAAAGCAGAGAAGTTTCTTAAGGAACTTCCCTGCTAAGAATCTGAATCAATTGCACTGACACGTCCTTTTGAAACTAATCGCACAAGATGGTTTTCGTATACAAGGCGGAGGAAGGAGCCATAGCTGGCTACGGCGACTGACGACAACGAAGCATACGTAAACTAGCGGTTAATTCAAATAAGAACGTATCCGAACACTATCGGCAGATACTTACAAATGCGATATCTAATTAATCTAACTATCTAAAGATTTATATCTGTCCGTCTAATCGGTCATTTTCACGAGCCGATACGTGTGCGCTTTTGCTTGCTACGCTCTAAGCTCCGTCTTCCCTCCCATGTAAGGCTGCAGCACCTTTGGAATCGCGACGCTTCCGTCTTCCCTAAGATTATTTTCAAGGAAGGCTATCAGCATACGGGGCGGCGCAACCACCGTATTATTCAAGGTATGAGCCAGATAATTCCCATTCTCTCCCTTTATACGGATTCTGAGCCTTCTGGCCTGCGCATCCCCTAAATTGGAGCAGCTTCCCACCTCGAAGTATTTCTTCTGCCTGGGGCTCCATGCCTCCACATCGCAGGACTTGCACTTCAAGTCAGCCAAGTCCCCCGAGCAACATTCGAGCGTCCTGACCGGTATATCGAGACTGCGGAAAAGGTCTACTGTATTCTGCCACAGCTTATCGTACCATATTTTGGACTCCTCCGGTCTGCAAACGACTATCATTTCCTGCTTCTCGAATTGATGGATACGGTAAACCCCTCTCTCCTCCATCCCATGAGCGCCCTTTTCCTTACGGAAACAGGGAGAATAGCTTGTAAGAGTCATTGGCAGGTCTTTCTCCGGGATAATCTGGTCTATGAATCGCCCTATCATGGAATGTTCTGAAGTGCCTATGAGGTAAAGATCCTCTCCCTCGATCTTGTACATCATCGCATCCATCTCAGGGAAGCTCATCACGCCTTCCACCACATTCCCATGGATCATGAAAGGAGGAATCACGTAAGTGAAGCCCCTGTCTATCATGAAGTCCCTTGCATAGGATATTACAGCCGAGTGAAGCCTTGCAATGTCTCCGATCAAGTAATAAAAGCCGTTCCCAGCGACTCTCCTGGCGGAATCAAGGTCAATTCCGTTAAACCTCTCCATGATATCCGTATGATAGGGCACCTCAAAATCTGGAACTACAGGCTCACCGAATTTCTCTATCTCCACATTATGGGTATCGTCTTCCCCTATCGGCACCGAATCATCGATGATCTGAGGAATCTGATACATTATCTTCTGTATCCTTTCCTTTAATTCTGAATTCTTTTTTTCAAGCTCAGTCAGCCTGTCAGCGTCCTTTTTAACCTGCGCTTTCAGCTCTTCGGCCTCGTCCTTCTTGCCCTGTCCCATCAATGCACCGATTTGCTTGGCAATCTTATTCTTGTCCGCTCGGAGCTGATCCGCCTCAGTCTGAGCCGCACGGTTCTCTTTGTCCAGTTCAATGACCTCATCCACCAAGGGCAGCTTTGCGTCCTGGAACTTCTTTTTGATGTTTTCCTTTACGATATCGGGATTCTCTCGCACAAATTTAATATCCAGCATTTTTTCACCTTCTTGAATTTTTTTGAAATACCAACGAAATTAACAATTAATCTCCTTTTTATTATACCTATAGTAAATAGTATTAGCAATTATTAAGAATATAGGCTTGCCCCTGCCCGATTACGCTGTGCGTACATCGAGCTCGATGTACTTGGCCATTGAATGCAAGCGCGAGCCAGCTCGGCTTGCGCTCTCCGGCCTTATCGCACAAAAAATGAGCGCAGATGCCTAAGCACCTGCGCTCTATATACCCAAAGGGTAGAGAGGGCTAAATTAGGTTAATCATGACTCCGTAAAAGTCCCTGTGAAATTGCCTTTTCCAGTAATCGTAGCCTTTCCTCCCGTGACCGTTGCGCTATAGTCGCTCTTCTTCAGCTTGTAAGTATTACCGTCCAAAGAACAGGTCACGCTCTTAACCTTTGTTTTATTGTTATTGTAAGCAATGCTTACAGCATTCGATGAAGCCGAAAGATCCGCTTTATTTATCGTAAAGGTGAACTTTGTATTTTTAAGCACCTTATTCGCTTCCTTAACAGCTTTCTTCTGGTCGCTCGTGATACCGCTCTTAGGGCTAAGAGTCACCTTTATATAAGGAGCTTTTTTATCGGACTCTGATCCTATGGCCGAATTCTTATTATTATACACCTTATATTTCACATTAGCAAGGTTCATAATATCAGAGCTCACAGTTACAGATAAATCCTGCGATATGTTCTTCTTTGCTTTTCCAAGGGTGCCATGTTTCTTTCCGTTGAAAGATACCGATGAGGTATATGTCACCTCAAACGAGACCGCTGTATTGGACTCGTTCTTTATGCCGGAGACCTCTTTCTTTGTCGTAACAGGAGCAGTTGCAGAATTACTGCTGGCCGAGCCTCCACCCCCAGAAGCCTTGTCGGTATTTACCGCATTCGCGCTCTCAGATTCGTTCTCACTCCCAGACTTGCTGCTATCCGCTGCATTTTCGCTCCCAGACTTGCTGCTATCTGCTGCATTTTCGCTCTCAGACTTGCTGCTATCTGTCGCATTATCGCTCACTTCATCCTGAGCAGCCGTATCGTTGTTCACGCCGTCACTCTTTGATTCATCATTTTTTGACCCATTCCCAGATTTGCCGCTGTTTTCATCAGACTCATTTTCATTCTTCTGACCATCGCTGCCCGACTGATTATCGCTGCCGTTTTGAGAGCTGCTGTCCTTCCGGGTGTCATCCGTCTGAGTATCGCTCTCATTCTGAGTATCGCTCTCATTCCGGGTGTCGCTGTCCTTTGACGTATCGCTCTTATTCTGTGAACTGCTGTCCTTCTGGGTGTCATCCGTCTGAGTATCGTTCTCATTCCGGGCGCCGCTGTCCTTTGGCGTATCGCTCTCATTCTGAGAGCTGCTGCCCTTCTGGGTATCGCTGTCATTTTGCGAATCGTTTCCCTCCTGCGCAGCATCATCTTTTATTTCATCGCTGTCATTACCTGGATCTACATCCGAAGCAGAATTTATCACTATAGATTTAGCTTCTCCTGAGTCCGATACATTGGAGAATGTCATCACGGCATTGCTCATTTGGAATACGGTCCCATCCTCATCGCCTACTCCCTCAAAGCCTTGTGACCCCTGAAAGCCCTGATTACCCTGCGGTCCTCCAGCAAATGAGCCACCGAAACCAGGCATGAAGCCTCCATTTCCGCTGTTCTCAGTTTCACCACTTGGCATACCACCGCTCGGGGCCTCTCCACTCGGCATTTCTCCTCCGGGTACACCGTTTCCGTCTGGCATCCCGTTCATCGACTGGCTCCCGCCTTCTCCGCCAGGGCCTCCGTTTCCATTAGGCATCCCGTTCATCGACTGGCTCCCGCCTTCTCTGCCGGGGCCTCCGTTCCCGTCTGGCATCCCGTTCATCGACGGTATTCCGCCTTCTCCGCCGGGTCCTCCGTTCCCATTAGGCATCCCGTTCATCGACTGGCTCCCGCCCTCTCCTCCGGGACCTCCATTCTCTCCAGGGCCGAATCCGCCATTGCTCGTGCCGCTCCCGCTGCCATAGGTCTGCTGCACCGTATTATTAGCCCCTGTCACCGTACTCAGATCATAGAGACCCTTAGTTTCAGTACCTGTCACATCGCCACCGACATATAGATAATAAGACCCATTCGTCTCCATCAGAGGGCTGCTCAAGATAGCGCCGCTATAAGTCATGGCTTTCGTTCCTGCAACCTCGTCCTTATCGGGATCATACGCAAAGGCCGCATTGCCATCAGTATCAGTCAGAATAATCGCACTCGTAGCCGACTTGCTCCCCGAGAATTTCAGGTTCATTGCGGGCTGCTTGGATCCCGAGCTTGCTCCATCCATCGCAGAGCCGGTTGCAAACACGTATCCGCCATTCACATAAGTCCCTTTATCGGAATCCATTCCGCTGTCGGCCTGCGGGCTTGCTATCGCAATGACTGTACCCCCATTCACGACCAGATAGCCATTGGAGTCCACGCCATCGCCCCCGGTAGAAAGGATGTGTAGACTGCCGCCATTCACCGTCATGACCGAAACATCGTCCTCATTGACATTGATTCCGTCATCATCGGAGGTGATATTTACGTTTCCGCCATTTATGGTCAGGTGCAGCTCACTATCAAGCCCCTCGAAACCGGAATTGATATTCAACGTCCCGCTGCCATCGTCTTCTCCATCAATATTCAAGGACTGATATGAATAAAATGCGCCGTCCTGCTTATAGCGCTTCTTCTGCTCGGTCCCGCTGCTCTTCATATCAGGTTTCAGCAAGCGGAATACGTTTTCGCCGGTAAAGTTATTGGTACTCCCATCCGCTATAACGACATTCGCCCCTGCATTGTCCGTATATTGGGATACATTTTCGCTGTACCCCTCGTCTTCCCGGCTCTCAAAATCATCACACTCATAGACATTATAGAAGATTAGAGAAGGAGCGACCGTGCATGTGACATCCGCATTGTCAAGAATGAGCGTGACCTTATCATTCTCCGTGAGGTCTTCACCCAAATCCACCTTTATCTGTCCATGCCATGTGCCTTTCAATCGATATGTTCCCGCTTTCGTGATATGAAGCACCGCATTCTGATATGCGTCCTCAGCGGAGTGCATCATATCGGTCGGGATGGAAGTCCCTTGCACCGGCAGAGTGGAGAATATCTTATCTGTATAGCCCTCCGCCGTATAATAGTAGGCCCACTCGGTATCATCGTCATATTGCACCTTCTTGAAGCCCGATGTATCGAGCTCTGGATAATAAACAATGTCGTGAGCAATATAGACCTCATCCTCTCCCGATGGCTCTGTCCCTGTAAAGGATTCCTTCGTGCTGGACGGATCCACGCTCCACACATAGTCGTAGGAATTCACTGTCTCCCCATCCAAAGTAGCTGAATGAGAATATTCATCCCCGTTCGCTGTAGATTCGAGATTAATCACCCTTTCCGTGCTTGTCCCTGTTGATGCCGCGAAAGCCATTCCCGGCATCATCATAGAGCTGACCATAGCCGCTGTCATGAGTCCGCTCAAAGCCTTGATTTTTCTTGATTTCATATTTCCCTCCTGCCCTTTCTTCGGAACGCCGCAGAAATGCCCGCTGCGCTCCAAACATCCATGTTTTAGGTTCGGTCAATCCTTTGACCTTTTGATGATATTATATTCGGAGGAAAGAAATGAAATTTAGGGGTCAACCTTAAGATTTTTTTGACACAGCAAATTTTTTCATTTATTATATTTTTCGAGGTATTTACATGAAACAAAGGGACTTAATCAAAGCATTAGAAGAATCTGGGTTCAGATTCGACAGACACGGAGCAAATCACGATATATTTAGACGAGGCACCGAAATTGAAAAAATTCCACGTCACCGCGAGATTAACGAAAAGCTTGCCCATGCAATTATAGCAAGAGCAAAAGGAGGATCTATCCAATGAAAGGAGCTTACCCAGTAATATTCACAGAAACAAAAGACGAATTGAACACATTTCTCATTTATGTACCAGATTTGGATGATATGACAGAAGGATACGGTCTATCAAATGCGATAGAAATGGCAAAGGACATCATAAATATCACGATAATCGAGGCTGAAGACAGCGGGAAGCAAATTCCAAAGCCATCCAGTATACTAAATATAGATCCTAAAGCCGGAAAATTTTCAGAATCCGGAGATTCTTTCGTCTCACTTGTAGATTTCGATTCAGACATATATAGATGCTTAAACTCAATCAGAACAGCATAAAAAAGGAGGGGGATTAAATCCCCCTCCTTCTTTATATACCTTTTCAGTTCTTTACCTTGACCCTGATCGTGGACTCCAAGCCGTTCTGCGCATATGCGTAAATCTTGCAGCTTCCCTTCTTTATCGGGACAATGTTGCCGCTCGGAGTGACTGTGCAGATATTCTTATTGGAAGTACGGTAAATAGGCGTCCTATAAACCTTGATCTGTTCGCTGTTCTTCCCAACCTCATTAGCAGAAATCTGAGCATGCACGCCGACTCTGGCCGTGTACTTAATATTCTTGGTGGAGCTATATGTGCTATCACCGACCTTCGTGAAGCGAATCTTATTAGCCACGCTGTAGCTGCCGCCCTTAGTATTCACGTAGAGGGTAGGAGATACGGCAACCGGCACCTTTTCCCCGCTCGACTTCTTATAAGCACAAATCCTATACTCATAATCAGTCCCAGAATTCAAGTCCTTATGAGTCCAAGTCTTATCGGACTTGTCTGTAAGGGTCTTAACCAGCGTGAATTCACTTGTAGGAATGTCCGCCCTCCTGCAATATATCAAATATCCTCTAGAGCTATTCTTATCGTACTTTTCCCACTTAAGAGTAATCTTCCCATTCTTCCTCTGCCCTCTAAGGACCTGCGCCCCTTTAAGTTGCTTAAGGTCAGTGAACTTGGCATATACGTGAGCCGTATTGATTACGTTCGTAGGAATCGAAGTAATCCTTGTGACGAAATTCGCATCCGAATACCAGCCATCGAAGCTAGGCCATTCCTTCTCTGCCGCATAGAGCTTCGAAACGCCCTTACCAAAGGTGTAGGTGGAAGGATTGGCGGAAGAATTGCGGCCTTCGTTCAAGTGATAGACTATATTATAAGTCTGAGCCGTCCACTTCGCATAAAGGATGACATTGCCTGTCGTCTCTTTGGAAATCCCTGTTACCTTCCTATTCTCAGTGAAATTGGCATCCGTATACCAGCCATCGAATTTGTACCCCGCTCTCGTGGCAGGCCAGATTGTCGGGACGCCAACTCCCTCAACATATGACTTGATGCTGTCATTACTCGGTGAATTCGTACCGTTATTCAGTACGTAAGTAATCTCTCTCGTAACGGCCACCTTTGTGAATTTCGGGTAGAAAACGATATTCCCCGTGGTCCCTACCGGTATATAAGTCCAAGCATTCCCAGTAAGTTCCTTATTATTGAACCATCCGGCAAAATCATATCCATCAAGTGTAACTATGGCCATTTGATCGCCCGTAATCCCATTCGTGGATACGTATTCCTTAGCATAGTTCGTAGCTTCTATCTTCGCTCCTGAATAGGCCGAAATATCATAAGCGATGGTATAGGTGGGATCCTTATAGGGCTCAGAGAACTTAGGATAGAGATTCATTTCCCCCGTAGTACCCTTTGCGATCGAAGTCACCTTATTGCCAGTGAATTCCTTATTATTATACCAACCGTCAAATATCTTCCCTTCAAGCTCAGCCTCAGGAAGCGAGTCAAGCCCTTCTGACGGCACATAAACTCCTACGAAATTCCCATCAATATATGCGCCTTCAGGTTTACCCTTCATGGCTTCATTCCCAGACAAGTGGTAAATAACACTATAGCTAATTTGTTCCCACTCAGCCACAAGAACCACATTCCTAGCCGTCGTGCCAGGGATCGATGTCACATAAGCTTTAGTCGGATCGGTGCTGTCATACCATCCCAAAAAATTATATCCCTCTTTGGTCGGACTATACAATTTCGAAATTCCATTCTCAGAAGGAATATTCTCGCTAGAAACAGTAAGCCCTCCATCCATATAGGTGACAGTATATACAGTATCCCCCGCATCCTCCAAGGTCGATCCCGCATATCTGTCATCCGCATCCTCCAAAGAAATCCCTGCGTCCACATTGACCTCCTCCGCAAAAATCCCAACAGGCTGCATCGCAGCCAGCGATACGGACAGCAGCAGAGCGCTTAATTTTCTTGTTCTGTTCTTAAAAACAATCATGTCATTTTCCTCCCTAAATATTTTCCATGCCGAAACCACAATGATTCCCGCTCATAAATGACGCATCACCTGCCTCAATCAAACGCCAATAAGTCAGATTATACCATAGTATCGACTTGAAATGCTAATCTAAAAATAGATTTCACATCATTTTCACATATCACCCGATTTTTATCTCCGATGGATAACTCCATTTTGAAAGCTCCTCTGCCGGCAGCAAATCAGGCTCTTTGCCCCCATTGCATGAAAGGACATGATGATATATCTCGCAAAGCTCCTCCAAATAGCAAGCCGTGAGGTAGGCTTCTCGAATCCCCTTCGGGTCGGCTGCGACAGCCCCATGCGCTTCCAAAAGGCAGGCGTTCCCGGTCCTCATGGCTGCCGCAGCGTTCTTCGCCAACTCATCTGTGCCAGGCCGACCATAAGGAGCAACCGGGACGGTATGTCCCTCACATCCAAGATACATCGATTCATAAAGGAAAGGCGGAATAGGTTTTTTCAGCACAGCAAATACAGACGCATACTTAGAATGAGTGTGAACAATTGCACGGACATCACTCCGCACCTTATAAATCGCTATATGCATGAGCGACTCGCTGCTGGGCTTGGTGCCTGAGATATTTTCAATCACCTCGCCCTCCATGCTCATGACCACCATGTCGTCCGTCGTCAAGGCCTCGCGGTCAATCCCTGACGGCGAAACAATCAAGAGGCCATTCTCTCTGTCTAGAACCGAGAAATTGCCGGATTTATGCTTGCAAAGCCCCTCTCGCTGCGCCTGCCTCGCTACATCTATTATCTCTTCCTTTATCTCTTTATACATATCATTAAAGTACTCAACTTTTGTTCATTGGTTTTATAGCAAATGAATTTAGAATTTGTTAATTCGTTCCCCACCGAAGTCTAAAAATAAAAACACCCCATGCTCATTTTGGCACAGGGTGTGAAAATCTTGACACTTCTCACTTCTTCTTCGTGGTCTTCTTAGCGGTCGTCTTCTTCTTTTTTTCCTTTTCAGGAGGCTTTGCCACTGCGGCTTTCAGCGCTTTGCCGGCCTTGAACACAGGAGCTATCGAAGCCGCGATTTGTATAACTTCACCTGTCTGCGGGTTCCTTCCAGACCTGGCCGCTCTTTCTCTAGTCTCAAACGTGCCAAAGCCTATCAACTGAATCCGGTCTCTCTTGACCAATTGCTCCGTAATTGTCTTTGTGAATGATTTCAGGACCGAGTCTACATCCTTTTTTTCAACACCCGTTTCCTTAACTATGGCTTCTACGAGTTCTCCCTTGTTCATTTAATACCTCCATTTGAGAAATATGGTAACTACTCAGACCCCCTTGGAATCAGGTGAGGGTAAGGGTTCTGAATAGTCGCTGGAAACCTCACGTGATTTAAGAATTGTACCACGAAAAGTGCAGTATTTCAAGGGTTCTTTTAAAATATTAAGAAAAAACATTGTTTTTTGCCGCTTTTCACGGTCTGTAAACTCGAGCTTTAATCGCCGTTAATATTTATCCTGCCACCATCTTCTCGAACGCCGCTACCGGTATGGGCTTGGAGAAATAATAGCCCTGGAAGGTGTCGCAGCCAAGCCTGGCGAGATTCTGGAGCTGCTCCTCAGTCTCCACGCCCTCGGAGATCACTTCCATCCCCAGGCGCTTCGCCATGTCTATGACGAATTCGAGGATAACGTTCCCCCTCTCATTGTTCTCGCTCTGCCGCAAAAACCCCATGTCAATTTTCAGCACGTTTGCCTTAATGTCTTTCAAAAGGCTAAGCGAGGACGAACCCTTGCCGAAATCGTCTATTTCGACCAGAAATCCCATCCTTTGCAGTTCCTCTATTGTCGCCTTGTTATTCTGAGTCTCATCAGCAACTGCCGTCTCCGTAATTTCAACATGGAGCATCTTCGGCGGCACGCTGTATTTGTCGCAGAGATTCCTCAGTTCTTCCGACACATTCACATAAAAGAAATCTTTCGGGGAAACATTGATGGAAAGATA
>JAGBNY010000066.1 GCA_017634175.1 Lachnospiraceae bacterium | reverse complement strand
TCCTCTCGACCCTCTTGTCCTTGTTCTCCTTGCGGGCGGCCTTTATTGATTCAATCTGTTCATCGCTGAATTTATAAGACTTATTTTTTCCCATAAAAATATGATATCACAAACATCGGGAAATTGCAAGGTTTTTATTGGGGTTTAGTATGAAATCAGGGTTGCCACTATCAACTTTTTCATTTTTCTTCAGGAAACCGCAAGCAAAATCTGCGATTTCCCATCCTCCTTTCTTGAACAGCATTAAGGTCCTTAACGCAGCGACTCTAATGAAAGGCGTCACTCGCATCAAGGCCAATGGCTTTAAAATACAAAAAGAGACATGGCACACCGCAAAAATTGCGGCACACCATGCCTCTTTAAGCCTGATTTATATACAAAAAAAAGACAGCTATTAGATACTAAGCTGTGTGTCTGTGCATTATAATACTTATTTCCTCATTGTCAATAGTTTTTTTCAAAATTATTATAAATTTTTTATTAACGCTAAGCTATAATAAACTAACATATTTTCTCCGCCTTGTCAAGGCATAGAATCCGGGTTTTTGATTTGTGGCTATTATGCTTTATTTAGAGTCTGTCGATATACAATGAGAAATTCTGTGCATTGCAGCAGAAAAGTCCTGCTTTCGTTGAAAAACACTAGTTTTAACGGCAGGATGAAGCTGGCAGAAGTAAACGGTTGTTGGTGGTTTACGTGTTAGGGAGGTGGCTTATGGCGGTAGAAAAGAAACGCCCGGAAGATATGATAAATAATTCAAACATAGGGAAGTGGATGTCTTGGGATGATATCGTGAAGACATACCCAGACAGGTGGGTTTTTATCACAGATTATAAAAAAAATGAAAGAAATAGTGTTATCGGAGGGATTTTGGAGGCGGTTTGTAAGGACCCGGAGGTTGATCTTGTGGAGGATATTCTGATTGATAAGAAGGGATACTTTGAAAGAACAACGGAGTTGCCTGGGAATGTGTTGTGGGTAGAATGAAATGATTTGTGTATATCTTGAAGAAAAATACGAAAGACCAGCGTTTAATATTATGACGGAATCAGGGGCAGACATTCTTTGTTTGTTTGATACTGGAGCTATGATATCAGTATGGTGTCAGAAAAAAACGTTATTTTTGAAACATTTTCCGAATGCTATTAAAACAAATTATGTTACTACAATTACTGGGTTTGGGGGAAAATCTGTTCAAAAGCGTGAAATATGGAGAATCCCTAGTTTTGTTATTGAAGATTCACATGGAAATGGGCAGTATAAGATAGAGAACCTTTTGGTGGCATTAGTTGATGCTAGGGCTAAAAGACAGTTTAGTTTGATTCTTTGTTCGCCAGTTTTTCGAGGAACCTCATATCATATTTTTGACATAGACAGCAGTAATAAACATATGGAAATTCACCCAAAAGCTAATAGACCAGCCTACTGTGTCCCTAAAGAAGTAATTGATAGAAAGATTATAGAGGAGCGAATGCCGAGTGAATTTGTTCTTGAAACAGATGAAATTTTTATTGAGGGAGTGACCGTTTTTGCAGGGGGATACAAGCGTTTGAGATGGATTAATTGGTGAAGGAAAGGATATATGAGATTGGCGTTTGTTACTATTCACGGTCAAAAAAACTGACCGTGAATAGTAACAGCGATTCGGCAGGGGCTGGCGCTTTTGTTGCCAGATGTTCGATATAGCAAGCAGAATGGGGTCTTTAATAATGACTAAATACAATTAATTATATTTCTAAATCTTTGTGCAGAATTACATATTGACGGATTTGATTTCTGGGAGTACATTACGATACATAATTAACGATCACGTGATCGTTAATTTTTTGGAAAACCACGATCACGTGATCGTAAAAATCGGCAAACTTTATAACCATTTCTTCGAAACAGGACATGATCTAGCGATTCGAAGCATCAAAGGAGGAAATCATGAAACTATCAATTTGCACAGACGTATTTGGCAAGATTCCATTCACCGAAATGCTGGACAAGGTAAAGGCATACGGCCTTGACGCAATCGAGATGACAGCAGGGGGATGGGGAGGAAGATTCTTCATCCCGGACGCAAAGGAGCTGATCGATGATGAGGGAAAGAGAAAGGCATTCAAGGCAGAAATCGAAAAAAGAGGCCTTGAGATCTCGGCTTTGAATTGCTCGGGGAATCCGCTTATCGATACTCCGATGGGAAAAGAGCATAGCCGCACCATGCACGATACAGTCACCTTGGCTGGCCTGCTTGGAGTGAAGACGGTTGTTTGCATGTCGGGTCTTCCTGCGGGGGCACCCGGGGACAAGACGCCAAACTGGTTCGTCTCCACGATCTCCTGGCCTGAGTATGACGGCTTCAATTACATGGCCGAGGGAGTAAAGTATCAGTGGGAAGTGGCTGAGAAATGGTGGAAAGAGTTCTGCGCTCATGCGAAGAAGAATAACGTAAGGATCGCAATAGAGGAATTTCCCGGGGCGCTTGTTCACAATGTGCGCACGATGAAGAAATTGATTGAGGTCGTAGGGGCGGATTCCGACGTGCTTGGCATGAATATGGACCCGTCCCACCTAATGATCCAGGGAGCGGAGCCAATCGCGGCGGTCAGGGCCCTTGGAGACAAGGTATTCTACTGCCACGGCAAGGATGCCAGGATTGAGAGATATAATAGCGACATAGACGGTCTTTTGGAGAATCTGCCAGTAGACAAGAGCGCGGAGAGGAATTGGAACTATGTCGCTGTGGGCTGCGGAAGGGACCTTCAGTGGTGGAAGGAATTCTTCTCAGTGCTTCACATGACAGGATATGATGGATTTGTATCCTTGGAGATGGAAGACCTGACAATGACGGTCGAGGCCGGGCTTCAGACTTCTATAGATGCGCTGAAGGCGACAATCAGCAAGTGATTTAGGCAATGAGCAGCTAAATTAAACTAGGTAGGACAGAGATAAGAAATGCGGCGGTTATGAGAGAAAACTTATAGCCGCCATTTTTTATATACTCAATAAATGATCATAGTGTAAAATGATACCAGAGGTTTGTTCTATGATTCGCACTCCCGCAATCCGCGCCAATACTCGCATTTCGTGGGACGACCCCTTCTAACTACACGCTTGCAAAAGGGGCGTGCAGTAAAGTCATGCCCCCGCCGGGAAGCAAGCTTGCCGTGCGGGCGGACTTTCAGCGCTGGTATCATAAATTATAGTAAACGCACAAAATGCAGATTTAATGCCTTTCCAATAAAAGTTTCTGCTTTGAATTTTTGAATAATTTGGGAGAGAATCTTGATGAAGATTACAATGAAGCAAATTGCTGAAAAAGCAGGGGTGCATAGGTCTACGGTGGATAAGGTGATTCACAATCGACCTGGAGTTTCGAGCGAAGTGAGAGACAAAATACGGTCTATTATAAAAGAATATGATTATAAGCCGAATCCGGTGGGGATTGCTTTGAAGCTTCAAGAGAAAGAGTTCACTGTTGCCGTTATATTGATGGACGTGGACAGCGCGCCATACATAAAAAAGGGAATCGAGAAAGGGCTGGGCGAATACTCGAATTATGAAATTAAGGCAGAGTATTACATACTAAAGGACAGCAGCCCGGAAAAGATGCTGGATGTGCTTTCGAAGATAGAAAGGGAGAAAAGCGCAGATGGAATAATTATCATGCCGCACAATTCTCAAAAGCTCAGTGAGACCTTGAACAGGCTTCATGATGGAGGGATGCCGGTGGTACTGATAAATGGGGATCTTGCGGGGAGCGAAGAGCTTCCCTTTATTGGTGACGATAGCCGCAGATCCAGCAGAGTGGCAGCCCATTTGATAGGAACAGCGATTGGCGGAAGCGGAGACATAGGGATAGTGACATCCGCTGTCATTTCTGAAAGCAACAATTCTTCAGTGGAAGTCAGGGAAAAATCCTTTTCGGATTATATTAAATCTGAATACCCGGGTATTAATATTGTAGAACTTGTTGAGAATTTGGAGGATTCAGAACTGACTTATGCAAAGACCCAGGATTTGCTGAAAAGATACCCGGACATAAAAGGGATTTACTCTACAACGGGCGGAGCCAGCAGGATTGGGCAGGCGGTGGAGGACGCGGGGGCTCAGGGCAGGATTGTGCTTGTCACACATGAGCTGTATCCGGAAATCCTGGAATTGATAAGAAAGGGTACGATTTTTTGTACTATTGGCAGCGAGCTCATTAAACAGGGGCAGGAGGGGATGCGCATAGCGGCAGAGTATCTGTTATATAAGAATGAGCCGGAAATAATAAAAAGGTACACCAGATGCGAGATTGTATTGAAGGAGAACATTGAAAATACGGAGCCCTGAAGTATTTAAAGTAAACGAATTGTAACTATTCAGAACCCCCTACCCACACTTCGCAAAATTTGATTGAAATCAAATTTTGCAAAGTGTGGGGGCGGGGTTCTGAATAGTTAGGTTTGCTATAAAATATGCACAAATTGTGCATATGAACTTTGTTGCAATCGCACAATTGACAGTAGTTGCTTTTTTGGCGTATTCAGTTGTAATTAGCTACGTTGTCCTTTGTTACGAGCTCGAAAGGCACGTCTACCCAGAAATTGTTCTGGTTGGAGAATTCAAAGCCCGTATCCTGGTTCACAGGATTGCCGTTGATCATATTGATGGCAGCCTTTGCAGCGCCCTCGCCCTGTCCCACGGGATTCTGGAAAACGCTCATTGCAAGCTTGCCCTCGGAAATGGCCTGCCTGCCGTCTGCTGTAGCGTCAACGCCTACGATCGGGATGGAAGCGGGATCCATGCCCTTTGATTCCATTGCTTCGATTGCTCCAAGAGCCATGGCGTCGTTATTGGAAATGATGCAGTCGAAATCCACTGTCCCGATAAGGGGAGAAATCATATCTATTGCGGTAGCCCTATCGTAATCGGCTGCGAGGGGAGCGGAGGCCTCTGTAGCTTTGATCCCTCTCGCCTCTAATCCCTTAAGGCAGGATTCTGTACGAAGAGTGGTGCTTATTTGACCCAATGTCCCGCTCAAAAGTATGTACTTGATTTCAGTCTTGCCCTGCTTCTTGAAGTAATTCGCGAGGAACTCCGCCTGCATGTCCCCGGCCTGATTCTCGTCGGATGATACGCAAACAACATTTTCATTTAAAAGACTGATATCTGAAGGCAGACGGTTGAGGAAAACAACCTTCATATCGCCGGCTGCATTGACGATCTCTGCTGCTGCGTCTGAGTCGACTACAATGACGATGCAGGCCGCATCACCATTGTTCCTGGCGGATTCGACGAATTGGATCTGCTTGCTCATATCATTCTGCGCATCCTGTACGGTGAGAGTGACGCCGTTTGCCTTAGCAGCCGAACTAGAGGCTGCCTCGAGCGTGCTGAGGAATTCATCTCTCAGAGACATGATCAGCGTCATTCTGTAGCCACCCTTTGGAGCGTCTGTTTTTGTTGATTCTGCCTGGCTTCCTTCGGCCTCTGCGGCTGGGGCGGCTTCTTCTGCGCTGCTGTCAGCGGCAGGAGCAGCCGCAGAACTGTCTGCCGCTGGAGCCGCTCCTGCTGCACTGCTGCTGCCGCTGGAGCCACCGCAGCCAGCGAGTAAGCAGATCGCCATCATTCCTGCCATAAGCGTGTTGATGATTCTTTTTTTCATAAATATAATACCTCTTATTTCAAAATCCTGCCGGACTCTTCAGTCCTTAACAGGATAGGTTGATTTGATTTAGATAGTATAACAGAAAATGATGGGGAATGTTTCGTTAAATTGCTCAGATTAATTGTTTGAGGATTCTAAGTATTAATGTAGCTTTTAATTAATCTTTCTTGTATAATTAGTAAACATCAAGACTCCTTGGAATCAGGTGAGATTTTTTACTTGATAGCAGAAAATCCCGCCTGCTCTAGGGGCGGTGATGTAATTAACTTGTTAAATACGAAAGTAAAGGAAAGGAAATAATTATGAACAAAAGAAAACTGGTTGGCGCTTTTGTGACTGGGGTGATGGTATTTGCGATGACAGCGACTGCTTTTGGAGCTGGAAATTCAACTGCGGCGGGAGGGAGCCTGACTTCAAGTGCAGTCAATAAGACATTGGCTGCGGCGGCAAATGTGCAGCAGGACTTTTATATCACAGAAATCACGGAGGATCTCTTTAAGAAGATTAAGGGTAAGTCCTATAAGGATGACTGCACTCTCCCTGTCTCCCATCTAAGGTACCTTCACATCCTCCATAAGGACTTGAGCGGCAAGACTAAGGAGGGGGAGCTGATCTGCAATGCCTTTATTGCGAAGGATGTTTTGGATATCTTCAAGTCCCTCTATGCCGCGAATTACCCGATTGAAAAGGTGAGGCTGGTGGACGAGTATAATGCGGATGATGAGGCCTCGATGCAGGACAATAATTCCTCAGCCTTCAATTTCCGCTTCATCTCCAAAACAACTAAGATTTCCAAGCATGGGCTGGGGCTCGCTATAGATATAAATACCCTCTATAACCCTTATGTCAAGATGGTGGATGGGAAGATTCATATAGAGCCGGCGAATGGGGTGCCTTATGTAGACAGAAATGCGGCCTTTCCCTATAAGATTGACAAGAACGACCTGGCCTATAAGCTCTTTACTGCCCACGGCTTCGAGTGGGGCGGGGACTGGAAGGACAGAAAGGATTATCAGCATTTCGAGGTTCCGGACAGCGTCATAGCTGTGCTGTATCCTAATAATAAATAATAGTAACTATTTAGGACCCCCACACACCTCGCAAAATTTGATTAAATCAAATTTTGCGAGGTGTGTGGGGGCGGCAACTATTGTTACCGCCCTGAGATTTCATCAAAGCTGTTAAATCTCAGGGGTTCTGAATAGTTGTAAATAATATGATGTCGGGATCATAACCTTATAATCACCTATTCAACTACTATATATGGATAATCCAAGGGCATAAAATAACTATATATAGTATGTGGCTATTATGAAAATGGCTTTTGAACCCGATATCATAATATACATAATCTAAGGAGGACGGTGATTGAGAAGAAATAATCTCGTGAAAGTTTTATCAATGGTTCTATGTGCGGTTTTGACCTTGTCAGCCCCGGTTTTAGCTGGAGAATTGGCATCCCAGCAAGGCGAGGAAACGGTATTAGCTGAATGGAGCACTGAAGAGGTCATTGTCGGGACGGAGAGAACGAACACGGGCAATGATAGGGCTTGGCTCAATGAGGACTTTGCGGAAGGAGAAGCTATAGTCGGTTTCATCGAGGATGGAGACGAATCGGATTTTAAGACCCTTGAAAAGGGCAACGGATTGGGCGATGGCCTGGAGATAACCGAATTAATGGACTTGTCCGATAGCATAGGGGATATGCGCAAAGATTCGAATATTTTACAAGCTATTTCGGACAGTGGGAATACACGCACACAAACAGCCATTAAAGAAATTGCTGCGGGCGGAGCTGGATTTAGCGGCGCAATTTTGCACGTTGCTTCGGACACACTCTCCACCGAAGAATTGATAGACAAGCTTCAAGAAAAAGATGGAGTCCTATTCGCAGAACCCAATTATACGATTAGCCTATCGGAGGTGGAAACGGAAGAGATTCAGCCGGAGTACGATGGCAGCGCCAGTATTTCTTCAAATTTGGCGGAGGATGAAGTCCCTGAAATCGAATCCGTGGGGGCCTATTCCAGAGACCTCAACAGATACCAATATGCCTTCTCTAACGGGACGGGCGGAATCGATGTCCCGAACTGGAATACATCCACCAGGAACGTGAGCGATTCCAGCATGGTGGTGGCAGTCATTGATACCGGCATAGATAGTACAAATGAAGACCTGCAATCGGTCATGTGGTCCGAGGGGCTAAGCTATCCCAGCCTGGTGAGAGAGGGCTTCGGGCGGTATGGGATAAATGTCTATACCGAGGGCGGGGAAGGCTCCACCGACACATCTGATGTCCACTACCATGGCACCCATGTCGCGGGAATAATAGCAGGCGCATGGAATGGGCTCGGGATAAGCGGTGTGGCGAATGGATGCCGGATTATGGCGGTCAGGGCCTTCAATAAGGAGGGGACCACGAGCCTCTCTGTGATTTTAAGGGGGATCAACGCGGTACTGGATGCCAAGTCGGCCGGGGTGAATGTCACTGCCCTGAACTGTTCTTTCGGAAGCGGGGCGTCCGGCTCTGCTACCTACCTTGCGAGCAAAGCCTTGGCAGCGGCGGGCATTGTTAGCTGTTGGGCATCCGGGAATGAATCCATTGATACGGACCACGAGGATAGTTCGCTCGGCACCAGGCCGACCGTGGATGGGCAGGTAGTGGTGAATTCTTCGGACTATGAGGGCAATGCTTCCAGCTTTACTAATTATGGCAGGAGAAAGACCGATGTATTTTCCCCCGGAAACGACATCCTGTCCACTGTCCCCGTAGGCAACGGAGGAATAGACCCTAAGCTATTGCCTCCAGTGAATGAGGCTTCGTTTGACGATTTTGAAGGGACGGAAACGAGACTCAGATATAGCGCGGTTAGCTTAAATGATGCGGCTTCTTCGATTGAGACAGGGGTCCTGCGGAAGGGCTATTATTCAATGGACACCTCGAATAGGGCTCTGAGGATAGGCGAGATAGCTTGTGACAAGCAAGGGACTAGGACAAGCTTCAAGATAAGCGGAATGAGTGAGAATTCCAAATATCTTACTTTTGATGCTGTCTGCGATGAGGGCGCAAACAGTCCGCTTGTTGCTGTTGAGGCTGCGGTGGATGAGAGGTCTTTGAGTGAAGTCAGTCCTAAAAGGGGGATTGAAAGCAAATGGGGCTCTTTTTGCTTCGATACCTCTTCGATAAATATGGGACCCGACACCGAGATCAAGATCACTATGTACGATCGATCCGCCATTAGCCAGGGAAGAGACGGGAAACCGATATCGGTCTATTTTGATTCCATCTGCTTCACGGATAAGGCCGGTACGGATTACAGATTCTTGAATGGGACTTCCATGGCCACTCCTTCTGTCACCGGCATGGCGGCTGTGCTCGCTTCCGCCTTCCCGGGGGACAGCGCCGGAAAGCGCGCAGCCCGCATTATAGGCAGCGTCAAGGCCTCTTCCTCTCTTACTAATCTATGCAGGAGCGGCGGAGTAGTGAATCTCAGGAAGGCCCTGGACCAGGACTATGTGCCGGTGATTGGCGCTGCGAGCATTGACAGCAACGGGAAGCTGCACGTAAAGGGGTACTTCTTTGGAAATGCAGGAACTCTTTCCTTGGGAGATCAGTCGTTAAGCACTGAAAGCTGGACAGAAGAGGAGATAATCGGGACTCTGCCGACTGGCTTCGCTGGCGGTGAGAGAGAGATAAGGGTCACGAGCTCTGGAAAGACTGGAAAGCGAATTTTAGAAGTGGGGTCAGGAGCGGGGCTTTCGACGATGCTTTATAACAGGCTGCCTCTTCCCGAAAGCGGATTAATCACGGATTTCTCGCAAAACTCGTTTAAGAAAATAGCGGTGCTGGACGATACCCTGTACTTTCTGGGAGAGGATGGGACGAATGGCGTATATACGATTTGGTCGTTTGCACCGGATGGTGACAATGGGACTTGGAAAAAGGTAAGCGGCGACTTGGGGACTATGTATAGCGGAGTGAAGCTTGCCCCAAGCAAGGGTCTCAACATAGTGGGCTTTGAGGGAAAGCTGTATTATATTGTGGAGCTTCAACTTGTATCGAGCGGCGCCAGGTTGAATTTCCTGGTCTCCTTCGATCCGGCTAAGAGCGGCAGCGAGGCCTATTCTTATTGGAATCTGAGCAGAGTTTCGGGGATCAGCGACCTGGATTACCTGAGTATTGCCGGGAGCGATGACAGGATGATTCTAGTCGGGACCAGATCCGGCGGGAACTCGAATGCAGCCACCTATGCTTATGATATTAGCTTCGATAGCGGAAACGCCGTTGCTTCCCGGCTTTGCAGATTGAATGCAGTGCATCTATGGCCGACTTTGGCAGCGGGAGATGACGACATTTTCTATTGTATGTTCGGATACTCAGATACTAAGGCCGAAAATGAGGTCAGGAAACATGAGAAAATCGTGATCTCAAATAGCTCGGCCTCTGCCTCGCTCTTTTCAGGGGAAGATCTGCTCCCGAGCGATGGACTCAGCAGGGATGGGCAGGATTATTCTGTCGCGGCAGATGGGGATACTCTGCGCCTTGTGGGCCCGGTCATAATGACAGGCTCAAAGAGCGAGGGGAATCTGGCCGTGGATATAGATAATTTCGTCTGTGATACCTCGAATAACCTTGGACAGATACGTATGTCGGCTGGAGAAAAGAGGTTGACTACGTCCAGGATAAGGAACCCCATAGCTTTAAGCTCGCATGGCAGGACTTATTTCTTCGGAGAGACCGATACAACGGACAGTGGGTATGTGTTCTCTTATACCGGGGAATGGACTGCAGGCATGAAGGAGGTGGAAATCTCAGGGCTGCCGTTCAAGATAAGGGTCTCTGAAAGCGTAGTATTCAATGGCAAGGCGCATAGCGTGAATGGGGCAGCTAAGAAGAAGCATACCGCGGATATTGAAGTGAATTTCAAGGGAGAAGGAACTGAGGGAATCACTATCCGCAAGGTAAAGATCAAGAATACCAAGAACGCTAATATGGACTATGCCGGGAATCCCCTGCAGGATAAGAAGAAGGCTTATGTCTATCTCACGCTGGGAGGCGCCGGGGAAACGTATAATAAGCTCTTGAAGAAGAATCCCATAGAAATAGGCGTGAGAAGAGCGGATGTATCCAGGTGGAGAAATGGTTCCTGGAAAATATGGGTGAATTCGGACTATTCCAAGGTGAAGAAGGTCCTCTATACCTATGAAGATGGGACAAAGCTGAATCTGAATAAAAAAGACTATACAGCCGAGTGTTCAGAGAGAATCATAAGCCTGACTGGACGCAGGAACCTGGAGGGCAGCGTGACTTTATATAGTGAATAAGAGGGGATGCGAGTCTTTTGAGGTGGTTGGGAGTGCTGTTAGGGGCTTTCAATCGTACAGGTAGAAATTTTCGGGCTGTGGGGTTTGCGCAATTTTGCGGCGACCCTGCAGTCTGGAATTATTAAAGTATTTATTCTTGCTTTTCACAGTCAGCTTTTTGGCCGTGAATATAGTAAATATTTATTAGAGGAGGTAATCAATATGTTTGAACAGGTGAAGTTGAATTACGATTATTCGGATTTGGAGCCGGCCATTGATGCTCTTACGGTAGAGACTCATTATGCGAAGCACCATGCGGCGTATACCAAGAACCTGAATTCTTTCGCTGAGAAAGCCGGGGTGATAGATCAGGACATAGAGGACCTGCTGGGGAGTCTGGACGCTATTCAGGATGCCGCTCTTCGCACGGCAATCCGCAATAATGGGGGCGGCTTCTATAATCACAATCTATATTTTTCGACTATTTCCCCGAATGGGGGAGGGGAGCCGGGCGGCACTATTGGGACTGCCATAGATAAGGCCTTTGGCAGCTTCGCGGCTTTCAAGGAGCAGATCAGCGCCCTGGCAATGGGACAATTCGGCTCAGGATGGGCGTGGCTTGAAACAGCTTCCGATGGCACGCTCTCGATTTCCAATTCACTGAATCAGGATAATCCAATCTCCCTGGGTACAGGAAAGAAGCCCCTCGTTGCCATCGACGTCTGGGAACACGCATATTACCTGAAATACAAGAATCTCCGCGCCGACTACGTGCAGGCTCTTTTCGATATCATAGATTGGAAGATCGTGGATGAAAATTATAAAAAAAGAGTTGGATGAAATGGACAAATTTAGCTGTGATGGGAGCTATGAGAGGGATCTTGCGGAGTACACAGAGAGCGTGGTGGAGAGATACGGGGTATCATCCAATACTGCTGAGAGGGAGATACTGTACCTTGCGGACAAGGGGAATACGGTTGCGCTGAAGCTCTATGCGGATATGGTTTTCTATAAGAAGATGTTGAAGAAGAATCCTTATAGGGAGGCATTTTCGTTATACCTCAGATCCGCCGGAATCAGTACAGAAGCTGATAAATGGGACTTTGATTCACATTCATACCCATTATCTTTCTGGATGGTGGGGTATTATCTCGTAAATTACAGAAGAGAGTCCGTGCTGAAGTACTGCGAAGAAATAGAGGGCATAGAGAGGATGAGCCTGCCGCAGAGATTCGGGACAGCATTGGGACTCGCGGTGGCTGCATTAAAGTATGTCAAGGCTCCTGGGGCCATGAACCTGATAGGAAGGATTCTTCAGGCAGCGGGACAGGATGGTGAGCTTTATGAGGCATTGGAAAAGGACATAAAATCCAATATTTCAAAAGAACTGCTCGAAGGCTTGGGATTGGACGAAACTTCCATTGAGGAAGGGATTTCGAGAGAAACAGGTCTTGACTTGGAAAGCGGCTATCCGAATACCCTGGCTTTTATGTCGGAGCTATTCTTCTCTAAAGCGGCTAATGAAGGCTATGTATATGCCTGCAATAATCTTGCCCGCAGGGAAGCTGACCATATTTTGGAGCTTTCAAAAGATAAGGACGGCGATATTGAAATACAGAAGCACGTCTTAAGGTACAGGGACTACCTAAAGCTTTCGGCGGATAAGTACGAGCCGTATGCGGCGAACAGCCTGGGTTTATTTTACGAGGTAGGAGAGATCCGGGGGAGCGACGGAAATTATATTTGCAGGGATTTCGTAGATCATGCCCTTGCAAGGGAGTACTTTAAGAAGGCCACGATTTACCCTGACAAAAACTCAGCCTGGGGTTATCTTAACTTGATTAAATATTGCCACAAGATCTATGAGGGGAATCTGGACTTATTGAACGAACATATGGACTATATAAAGGAATTGAATCCAGAGGTTTATGATATAGCGATTGAATTATAAAGCTTTGTGCCCTGTTTCTTCTGTTGGCATAGGCTTATTCATGCTATCTTTATATCCCGCTTGAACAAACGGTTTTGATTGCGATAAATCGCATCAAAGCCGTTTTTTTGTGTAGGCAATGAGCCAAAGTGCCTGCCTCGT
>JAGBNY010000065.1 GCA_017634175.1 Lachnospiraceae bacterium | reverse complement strand
TGCGGAAGGCTCTGACCTATGAGATACCGGAAGACCAGAACGATGCGAGAGCGGTGCTGAATGTCAGCAGTGAGGCGAACGAGGATACCTTCGCAAAGTTAAGGAGGGATGAGGATATGGGCGAGGCGTTGAGAAGAGTGATGAAGGATGATTTGGCGGAGAGCGAACAGCGCGGCGAGCAGAATGCAGTTGTAGAGGCTATCAAGAACGTCATGGAGTCGTTCGGCGTGTCTTTAGAAAAGGCTATGGAGGCGCTCAAGATTCCGTCCGATCAGCGTTCCATGTACGCCGGAATGGTGAATAAGAAGTAATGTGGTAGGGAGAGCTCCGGCTCTCCTATTTTGGTTTAAAGCCCTGTCAGCAGACAGGGCCTCTGATTTACTGAGCGTCTCTTCCATCTCTTTTGCGGCCTGTGAGCCAAGTCGGTCCCTTGCTTCTTTAATAGAAGGCTCCGCATCGATTCCGGCTTCCGGATCATCCTCGTTATCATCTGTCAGATACCGTATCGTCACTCCGAGCGTCTCGGAGAGCTTCCGCAATGTTTTCTTGAGGGGGATTGCGCCCGAATTTACCGTTACAGATCTGTGGTATTGATAGAGTGGTTATATCTGAGGTGTTGCGATTATGAAAGAATAACAATCTGATAAAAAAGTACATGCTGACCGGGGTGATGACTATGATCGCGCTTCGGCTCGGGAAAGATTATTGAATATTGCAAAGATGTGTGACGCTGCGTTTTTAATCGTCCTTGACGGTGTGGGAGAAATGGTATAAGATGTAAAGGTCATGCAACGCTTTCTGCCTGTGGGGTTGGGAGTGTTTCGACCCTTATGGCAGAATGTCTCATATTTAGAAAGGATGAGAAAGATGAGTGATACAAAAGATCCAAAAGAACTGTTAAGAGCCATGTATGGCGGTGAGAACAAAAAGCTTAAAGACGGGGATTACGACAAGTCTTTGGCGGTCAAGTGCATTAACGGGACGTTCGTTGGCAAGAAGACAGAGAATATCATCATGTACAGGGGCATCCCTTATGTCGGGCGTCAGCCTGTCGGAGAGCTGCGCTGGAAGGCCCCGGTGGATGCTGTTCCGGATGACGGCATATACGAGGCGTATTATAATGCGAAAAGCGCCTACGGGAACGGTCAATTGGAAACGGGGTCCCTCTACGATATGGATGAGGACTGCCTGTATCTGAATGTATGGAAGGCGGACGATTCGTCACAGAAGAAGCCTGTAATGGTATGGATTCATGGCGGCGCTTTTGAGGCGGGCGGCACGGTTGATCCGATGTTTGATTGCCACAGTCTCGTGAAGGAAAATCCGGATGTCATAGTCGTTACTATTGCGTACAGGCTCGGCGCCCTGGGCTTCCTCCATCTGTCCCATCTGCCCGACGGAGGTGACTATCCGGATGCGCAGAACCTGGGGCTTTTGGATCAGAAGATGGCGCTGAAGTGGGTCCACGAGAATATCGCGGGCTTCGGCGGCGACCCAGGGAATGTTACGATCTTCGGTGAATCAGCAGGCGCGGGAAGCTGCACTCTGCTTCCGCTGCTCAAGGGCTCCCATGAATATTTCAAGCGGCTCATTGCCGAGAGCGGCTCGGTGAATCTGACGAGATCCACGGAAGAGGGCATTCAGTGTACCAACGAACTCATGGAAGCGCTCGGCTGCAAGACTGTTGCGGATCTGAAGAAGGTCGATGCCGATAAGCTCCTGGAAACTGCTACGGCTACGATCTTTTTGCGGCAGTTCCCTGAGAGAGACGGGATCCATCTGCCCTTAGACACATTCGAGGCTTATGCGAACGGCGCGGCAAAGGATATCACGATTCTGGTCGGCTGCAACAAGGATGAAATGGATTTCTTCGTATATAGCTTTGGAGTGGAGGGCTGGAAAAAGTGGGTCGAGGAGCGGAAGAAGCTGAAGCTTAACCACCTGTCGGAAGATGAGAAAAAACTGGTTGATAGCTTCTGCGATGATGTAAAGGGAGAACCTTATGAAAAGGACAGCCGTCTCTTCAGCCAGGTCTGGTTCAATGCTCCTATCTTCAAGTTGTCGGATAGCCAGGTCAAAGGCGGCGGCAAGTCCTATACTTATTACTTTACGCCGGAGTCCCCGAATCCGATCATGAAATGCGGGCATGCGATAGAGCTTTCAACGGTTTTCAACCATCCGGAGATGGCCGAGGATACAGGAAGGATATTCGACGAAACTTTTTCTAAGACCATGCGCAAGATGTGGGTCCAGTTTGCAAAGACTGGCAATCCCTCCCTCAGCGCCGACATCTCTCCCGATGGCAAGGCGAAGGAATGGCCGCTCTACGACATTGAAAATAAAAACGTGATGGCCCTGGATGAGTTCGATATCCATCCTGAAAAGGAATCCGCGAGAAAGATCGTGGATTGGGACAAGACTTATTTCATGACAAAGTATTATTGGATTTAAGGCGGCCGGGTTAATCGGCAGGAAACGAATTATGCGGCTATGCGAATCTTTATATCGGTGCGGCAGAGCATGAAGAACCTGAAGCTTACACTTGAACAGGCAATGGATGCGCTTAGCATCCCAAAATCGCAGCGCAGCGCATATGCTGGGCTTGTGGGGAAGAATGCACTTTAAGCAGCCAGTAAAGAATACGGAGACAAAAATGAGAGCCGCAGTATTGGAGATTGCCGGACTAAGGAGCTGTGCATAAATAACTTTACAAGATTGCGCAGGATTTTTATTCGAGGCCGTAGGGCAAGATGAGGGCGCATAGCGGGTACCAAGCAAGCTTGCCCTATGTAACCGAATCTTGCCCTGCGGTATTGGATAAAAAGATAAGCAAGATGTAAAGTTATTTTTGTGCAGCTCCTAAGACAGGGTCATGAAAATGAAATGTACGCCCAGTCCTGCTATAAGTCGAGACAATGGCAAAGTTGTCATTAATATCGTTGTCAATGGCGGCTCTGTAAGTGTTGCCGCTAATAAAGGCAGCGGCATCTATGCTAATGGTGGCAAGGGCAATGCAACCATAGGTGGCGGAAAGGCTGGCGTGACCGTGGAGGTCGAGATTTGAGCGGGAATACAAGGCAGCATATCACTGTGAAAACGGTGATGTGAACGAAGAGACAGAGGCATTATTGAAAAACCCGGCTGCGGAGACATTTTTATCTGTGGATGAGCTTTTTGCTGATCTGAGGAGTTGATTGCGTGAAGTACAGGATTGAGAGAACCACTCAGTTTCATTCACGAATCCGCTTGTCCAAGACGCATCGAGTAATTGATTAAAATTTCCTCAATTTATGAACCTATATGAATAATTCGGGATGAAGTAAATTCCATCATGGAAATTTTGGGGGTGGAATTTAAAATGAAAATTAAGTCCTGTTTGTCGTTGTTATAAATTTCATGAGGATTTCGTTGCTTTCGAGCCGGATTTATGCTACACTCTATCCGTATCATTGTGCGTCTCTTTCCCTGAACCAGGAATTCTTCGGCGGCGAC
>JAGBNY010000064.1 GCA_017634175.1 Lachnospiraceae bacterium | reverse complement strand
GCTTCCCATCAGTATCTCAGTAAGCTTCTTGAAGTCGCTCACTTCCTGAGTCCCAATCCTGGTAATCACGTCCCCGCTCATTATCCCGTATCTCATTGCGGGACTATCCATCTCAATCTTTGAGACATAGGCCCCGAAAGGGACTCCGATCTCCTCATGTATCTCCTCCGGGACATCTGAGCCATAGACTCCAAGCACTGCCTGGGTCTTACCATTGGACAATTTCTCAATACTGTCCTTTATATCGGATATGGCATATCCCGTAATCAAGTTTCTGGCGTTACTGTCCGATGTATCAAGAGAAATCAAACCTAAGACCTTTCCCTGGTAATCGACGATGACCCCGCTCGCAGACGAGCTCCCATATATGTCGGTCCCTATGACATGCAGATTCCTGTCGATCTTTGATAACTCTACATTGTTCGAGACTACCATCCCATAGCCCACGGACTCCATTTGACCGTAGGGGCTCCCTATGGCCATTACCGGCTCCCCCACTATATAATTCGGCCTAGAGGTTCCCAGCTCAGCCTCCTTTATGGTTTCCATCGTCTCTTCATCGATCTCGTCCATCCTGACGCTTATGACCTGAAGCCCGGTGTCTGAGTCCCTTTGCTTCACCTGTCCCTCTGCGCTCTCTCCATCGCAGAAAGTCACCTTTATTTGGTCTGTCTCGTCAAAGGGCTTATATGCTACGAGGATCAAAAGCTCTATCCCATTATTCGCGACTATGAGCCCGGAGGTATGATTGGTATTCTCATAGATATTCTCGAACCAATCCATATCTGATTTCGTGGCTGAGACCATTACGATGGACTTAGCAGCTTCGACTGAGAGATCCTTCAATGACTTATAGAGCTTAATATAGTCAGCGGGGGCCAGCTCCTGTTCTGCAGCCGATAATTGAGAAGATGAGACCGTAACCGCGTCACCGTCTTTCTCCAATCCGCTGTCCGTTTCCTTGTCCCCATTATTTGTTGGAGCCTCTTCCCTCCCACTTGCAGCCGCAATACCGGATTGCCTTGTGTCTTCATCTAAGTCCAAGATGCCGTCCTCTTCAGTATTGTCAAGTCCCGTAATGCCTGCCTCTTCGTGGAGGCCCTCCCCAGTCCTTTCAACGCCGTTCCCTGAATTTGTTTCCTGGGAAATGCCCTCCTGCGAAACGGATCCATGATCTCCAATATTAGCATCAGAGTCCGAAGCTCTTACCACTTCATCCGAATTTCCGTCAGAGATCCCATTGGAGCTAATCTCATTCCCCTCATCCTCGGATGGAATCTGTACCAGTGACGGCTCTTCTGTCGGAACCGCTTTTTTATAGACGTTCAGAAAACAAAAGGCAGCCAGGAGTCCAAAGACTATCCCGCAGGCGGCGGAAAGCAGCAATTTTTCTATGACCTTGCGTTTATTTAAGGGCCTGTCTTTAATTGTCTGGGTCAGAAATACATACTCGTCCCTGTCGTCTTCTTTCATAGCTGCTCCGTGGTCTCAAACTTATATCCAATTCCCCATACTGTCGCGAGCCTCCAGGACTTATGGTCTTTCAGCTTTTCCCTTATCCTCTTTATGTGGACATCCACTGTCCTGGTGTCTCCGATATATTCATATCCCCAGATATGGTCCAGTAGCTGCTCCCTCGTGAAAACCTGATTCGGGGACGAGGCAAGGAAAAAGAGGAGTTCCAGTTCTTTCGGGGGCATTTCTACGGTCTTTCCGTAATAAATCACCGAATAATTTGTTTGGTTCACCACCAAATCCGGGTACTCGACCTTTTTTATGTCCCCCTTCTCTTCCTTCGAGCTTCGATTGGGCTGGAAACGGCGTAAGACCGCCTTAGCCCTCGCGATCAGCTCCTTGGAGTCAAAGGGTTTCTCCATGTAGTCGTCCGCTCCCAGTTCCAATCCCAGGACTTTGTCGAAAACTTCCCCCTTTGCTGAAAGCATGATTATCGGGACAGAGGACTTCGTCCGGATCTCTCTGCATACCTGATAGCCGTCCACACCCGGCAGCATGAGATCCAGGATTATGATATTGGGCTTGAATCGCTCGAATTCCTCTATCGCGGCCTCTCCGTCATGTACTATCTTTGTCTCAAAACACTCCTTATTGAAATAAAGGGAGATCAGTTCAGCGATATTGTCATCATCATCGACTATTAAAGCCTTCTGTTTTTCAGCCATCTAAAAACCCCTTAAAGCGCCTTGAAAGTGACTATTGTCACACCCGCGTCCCCTTCTCCGTACTCCCCAAGCCTGTAAGAGTCAATGTACTTGCACTTCCTGCAATAATCCTGCACCATCTTCCTTAGAACCCCGCTCCCCTTTCCATGGACGATCCTGACGGTTTCTAGGTGGGATAGGTACGCATCGTCAAGATATTCTGAGAGCCTTTGACGTGCCTCATCCGCCGTAAGTCCAATCAGCATGAGCTCGGTGCTTATGGTCATCGCGTTGCTTAGTCCCGTGAGAAGGCCAGCATCCTTATTAGGCTTCTTTCCAGTCCCACCATCCTTATTCCCCGCAGCATAGGTCTTCTTCGTCTCCTCAGAAAAGAGGTCATCGACCTTTGTCTCGTACTTCATTATCCCGCATTGGACAAAGACCTTGCCGCTGGAATCGGGGAGGGAAAGAAGCGTCCCAGATAGATCAAGGGAGCGTACATGGACTCTTAGACCTACACGGACATCTTTTTTATTGAGACGAGGCGCAGAAGGTGCAGACTCTATTGTTAGCTCACTTTTCCTCGATTCCTTCACGGAATTCAGCCGCTCCCTGACATGAGTCCTGTCTCGCTCCGCTTCCCTGATATCGCCTCCAACCTGGTATTTTTGCATCCGCCTAATTGTCTCATCGGCTGTACTCTTGGCCTCTTCCAATATGCCTTGGGCCTGGCTTTTGGCCTTTTCGAGGATTTTTTCCCTGGAAACGTCTAATTTGCTCTTTTCGGACTCTATTCTTTTCTGCAGCCTGTTTAATTCCGCTTCCCTGCGCTCGGCCTCCCTCTGCTTTTGCTCCAATTCCTGGCGCCCCTCTTCCAGGCTCGCCATGAGCTTCTCCAGGTTCTTCTCTTCATCCCCAATACGGGACTCAGCGTCCTTAATTATGAAGCCCGGAAGCCCCAGCCTTTTTGAAATGGCAAAAGCATTGCTCTTCCCAGGCACTCCTATCAGAATCCTATAAGTCGGGCTCAATGTCTCTACATTGAATTCACAGCTAGCATTTTCTACCCATGGCGTAGTGAGCGCATATTCCTTCAGCTCGCTATAATGAGTCGTGGCAATCGTGCGTATGCTCTTCTTATGGAGGTTGGCGAGAACCGCGATTGCAAGAGCCGCGCCCTCAGTAGGGTCAGTCCCCGCGCAGAGCTCATCAAAGAGACAGAGACAGGTGATATTGGCGCTCTTCAATATGCTGACGATGTTGGTCATGTGCGAAGAAAAGGTCGACAGGCTCTGCTCTATCGACTGTTCGTCCCCGATATCCGCATATATGTCCCTGAAATAGGATAGTTTGGTTCCTTCTTTTGCGGGGATATGAAGCCCGCTCATACCCATCAGCTCTAAGAGTCCTACGGTCTTTAATGAGACCGTTTTACCGCCCGTATTGGGTCCTGTTATTATCAGGAGATCGTAGCTCTCCCCCAGCCTTATGTCTATCGGCACCACCCTCTCCTTATCTATCAGGGGATGGCGGGCGGAGTGGAGTTCTATGATCTCCCCCGTATTGAATTCCGGCCGCATTGCGTCCATTTCAAGAGCCAGCCTGGCCTTTGCAAAGATGAAATCAAGTTCGATTAAAATCTCGTAATCAGCTTTAGTCTGTTCCGAGGAAGTGCCCACTCTTTCGGACAGGACTCCCAGAATCCTCTGTATTTCCTTTATCTCATCCAGCTCCAGCTCCCTGATCTCATTATTTAGGTTAACAACCGACTGCGGCTCGATAAAGAGTGTAGAGCCTGTCGATGAGAGGGCATGGACTATGCCCGGTACCTGGGACTTATGCTCCGCCTTGACAGGGACACAGTAGCGATTGTCCCGGGTGGTGATAATACTGTCCATCAGATAGGTCTTGGCGGGGCCATTAATAAAAGACTGCATTGCTGAACGGATCCTCTCTGAGGAAAGGGCAAGCTTCCGCCTTATGGCCTTTAGTTCACCGCTCGCATCATCCGCTATTGTCTCCTCATCCAGGATGCAGCGGCGGATTTCCTTTGCAGCCCCTATATCCGGACTTAGACATGAAAACCTGTCCGAGAGAGAGTCATCTTCAGTACCGATCTCCGATGAGCCAAAAATCCGAGCCCGATCCGCTGCCTCTATCAGGGTGGCTATCTGCATTAAAGACATGGCGGAGAGAGACCCTCCCTTTCTTGCCTTTGACAAGTCCTCCTTTACATCCTGTACCCCATAGAACGAAAGATTGCCCTTTGAGAGGATGCGGCTCACCGCATCTGCTGTCTCATCCTGCGCCCTCTCAATTAGCTGCACATGATCATATGGAACGAGGGCCTCTGCGTGTCTCTTCCCTCCTGCGCTCGTGCAAAGCTCCACCAGATGGGCTCTCACCTTATCAAATTCCAGGGTCTTGATTGATTTCTGATTCATCTACTTCTCTTCTGCGGTGGGAAGAGTGAAAATAAATTCGCTTCCCACTCCTTCCGTGGATATCACGTTAATATTCTCATTATGTGCCTGGATGATTTCCTTCACTATAGCAAGCCCCAAGCCAGTACCTCTCTTGTCCTTTCCCCGGGACAAATCGGTCTTATAGAAGCGGTCAAATATCAGCTTCACCGAGTCCTGCGGAATCCCGATTCCAAAGTCCTTGACAGAGATATAGATCCTATCTCCCTTTTCGGTGGTCTCTATCTTAATAATGGAATTATTGTGCGAAAACTTAATCGCATTATCCAAAAGGTTATAGAGCACCTGCTTAATCCTATCCTGGTCCCCCCTGACCCGGAGCTCGTCCCCGGTCAAGATGAGCTCTATCGAAATCTTCTTTTCCCGACATTGCCCGCCGAAGGACTCGGCAGTGGCTTTTATTACAGAATTTATGTCAAAGTCTGTGAGATCCAATACCATCCCGACGCTGGACAGGGAATTCAGCTCCAATAGCCCGTTTGTGAGCTTGGTCAGTCTCAGGGTCTCATCAAGCACGATTTTCAAGTACTTCTCATGCATCTCAGGTGGTATAGTCCCATCAATGACAGCCTCGAGATAGCCCCTTATAGAGGTGAGAGGAGACCTGAAATCGTGAGAGACATTGGCAATGAATTTTCTCTGGCTGTCCTCGCTCTTTGAAATCTCATGAGCCATAAAAGCGAGGGTCGCGGCCAAATATCCCATCTCATCCTGGGTCTCGGTTCCCTCTATATTGTAGCTCATGTTCCCCTCGGCATATTCTTCCGCTGCTTTTGTGACCTTTGTAAGGGGCAGATAGACCTTTATCGTAAAGACTGCAAGGATAATAAGAGAAAAGCCCATGATTATTCCCAGCGTCATTAGCTCCACCCTCAAGATACTGTCTCTGGATCTCCTGATGTCCGCCATCGAAGAATGTATGACAACATATCCTACGACCTTATATTTGGACGTAATCGGTGAAAAGACACTCAAAGTAGCTTCCTTGAAAGCCCCATAAAAGTCCCCCGTCATATAGTACCTTCCTGTGAACGCAGGGTCGAAATCCAAGAAGGATTTCTCATGGTCCCAGGAGCCCTCTCTGGACTCAAATATCACCTTTCCGGAATTATTGATTATCCAGACCGCAGCCGAGACATAGGTATCAATGGCGCGAAGCTGCGCCACCGCCGCCTCCCTGGAATTAGGGTCATTATTATATATGCTCATGGCATAGCCATTTGCCACCAAAGAGGCCTCCCTATAGAGAGAATCGGCCTTGACTTTGACGAGATTCCTCATCATCGCCTCGGACGAAACAGTCACAATGGCGAGGAAACTGAGCACGCCAAAGAGGACATATGCCGCGAGGAATTGAAGATAGAGGGTCCTATGGATCTTCATCCAGCCCTAAGTGCCGAGATATGTTCTTTTATCCTGGAGATAGCGGCTTTCAAGCTCTCTATAGAATAAGCATAGGAAATCCTGACGAAGCCCTCTCCCGATTCCCCAAAGGCAGTGCCCGGCACGACTGCCACCTTTTTTTTCATTAATAAGTCCGTACAAAAATCCTCGCTGGACATGCCGAATTCCTTTATGCTCGGGAAAATATAGAAGGCCCCGTATGGCTCGAAGCATGGCAGCCCCATTTCCTTGAATTCGTGCAAAAGGAACCTCCTGCGCTCATTATAGGCATCCCTCATCTCTTCCACATCCTGGTCCCCGTGCTTAAGAGCCTCTATTGCGGCATATTGGCTCGTTGTCGGGGCGCACATTATGCAATATTGATGCAATTTTGTCATTTGCGAGATTATCTCACTCGCTCCCAGGGCATATCCCAGCCTCCATCCGGTCATTGCGTAGGCCTTGGAAAAGCCATTCACCAGTATCGTCCTCTCCTTCATCCCGGGGAAAGAGGCAATGCTTACATGGTCCCCCTTAAAGGACAGTTCGGAATAAATCTCGTCACTCAGCACATAGAGATCATGACCCTCTATTATGCTAACCAGCTTTTCAAGGTCGCTCCTCTCCATTATCGCCCCCGTTGGGTTATTGGGATAAGGGAGGATCAGAAGCCGAGACCTGGGGGTAATCGCGGCTTCCAGTTCTTCCGGCTGCAAGCGGAATTCATTTTCTTCTTTAAGGTCTATTATCTTCACGCGCCCGCCCGCTAGGAGCGCACAGGGCTCATAGGAGACATAAGAGGGCTGCGGGATGATTGCCTCGTCCCCGGGATTCAGCACTACCCTGCAGCAGAGATCGATCGCTTCCGATCCACCAACTGTGATCAAAGCCTCCTTTGCGGGATCATAATGCACGCCTAGCTTCCTCTCAGTATAGACAGAGATTTCCTTTCTAAGCTCCATGAGTCCGGAATTCGACGTATAGAAGGTCTTTCCCTTCTCTAATGCATATATGCCCTCGTCCCTTATATGCCAGGGAGTGTCAAAGTCCGGTTCTCCGACCCCGAGTGAAATCGCATCCTTCATCTCGCTCACTATGTCAAAGAATTTCCTGATTCCAGAGGGCTTAAGGCCGGACACTACTTCAGATATCCTGTGCTTCATGGCGTAATGAGCATCCTTTCATCTGCATATTTTCTGGCAATCATCATCCCATGGTCCTTATAGCGCTTCAATATGAAATGAGTCGCGCAGGAGAGGACCGATTCGAGGGGCGAGAGCTTATCCGTAACAAAGGACGCAACTTCCTTTAGTGTCCTGCCCTCCAGGGACACCATGAGGTCAAAGCCCCCGGATATCAGATAGACCGAGCTGACTTCCGGATACTTATAGATCCTCTCGGCAATCGTGTCGAACCCCTGCCCCCTCTGTGGCGAGCATCGGACCTCAATGAGGGCTGTCACTGTCTGGTCCCCGGTCTTGTCCCAATCAATGACCGTCAAATACCCGCAAATAAGCCCCTCTGTCTCCATTTCCTGAATCTCATTTATTAGCTCCGTCTCATCTACCCCAAGGCGTATCGCTAATTCCTTTGGGTTCACTTTACTATCTCTTTCTATGGACTTTAGTATCTTGATTCTATCTTCCTTTAATACACCCATTGGCTGTCTCCTAATTTTATATCCCTTTTCGCTATCCCCGCACCGCCCACGGCGGCGCTTTATTTACCTGGCGGAAACCCTCAAAAAATATTGCGCTGGCTCATTCTCCCTCATTATGCTCGGCAGAGGCCTCTTCGTGCGGTTCTTCAGGCGCAGCTTCTGCCACGGTTGTCTCTTCCTGCGCAGCCGCCGCCTGCACTGCGGCTGCCTGTGCTGCCGCGATTTGCGCTGCCGCTATCTGAGACTGCTGTGCTTCCAGCGCCGCTGCCTGCGCTGCGGCAGCCGCCGCTTCG
>JAGBNY010000063.1 GCA_017634175.1 Lachnospiraceae bacterium | reverse complement strand
GGATTCGTGACGACTAGGGAAATTCGAAAGCCATCCTGAATCAGCCTGTATAAAACTGTCTCGGCAAAGTCTGGGCTTCCCATGAAAATAATATTGGGCGAAGAAAGATGCTCCCTACTCTTCCTGCTCTGCATCCACCAATTCTCCTTCTACCTTCTCTACATAGGTATGCCCATCCAGGTGATCTAACTCATGGCATAAGCAGCGGGCCAGCACCTCGTTTCCCTCTATTTCCTGCTCTTCCATATTCTCATCCAGATAGACCACCTTCACATAATTCGGCCGAGTCACCTGCCCCTGCTTCCCGGGTACGGAAAGGCACCCTTCCATCCCGGTCTGCTCACCCGAGGACTCCAATATCCTTGGGTTTATGAGCACCCGCCTCTCGCTATGGTCCTCGCTAATGTCGATCACTATGATCCTCTTCAGCACCCCCACCTGGACGGCAGCGAGTCCTACTCCATTCGAATCATAGAGGACATCGAACATATCATCAATAAGCTCCCTGAGCCTAGGCGTGATTTCCTTGACCTCCTTGCTCCTCTTACTCAGGATATCATCCCCCAAAACCCTAACCTGTCTTAAAGCCATTTTATTCTCCCCATCCTGTTTATCAAACTGTTCATCAAATCGGGTCAAAGTCGAAGCTGACTCTTGTGCTGTATGATAGCTTCTTGGCCTCCAATTCAACCCTATCCTTAATCTTTGAAAGAATCTCTGTATCCCCATTCTTGACATAAAATGCCTGCCTATAGTAATCCTGCAGCTTCGCTTTTGTGTCCGGAGCGGGCCCAATGCAAACGATATCCTCTGTATCGTTTGGTTCTTTTACCCGCTTTGCCAAGTTAGAAGCTGATTCGATTGCCCTGCTCTCATTCTTGTCCTCTATGAGTACCTTCAATAGGTGGCTCACAGGCGGATATTTCATCAATTTCCTAAAGGCAATTTCCTGGCAATAGAAATCATTATAATCTTGTCTAGCGGCAGCGGCAATAGCAAAATTTCCGGGGGAATAGGTCTGAATCACCACTTCTCCGGCCATCTTTCCCCTCCCGGCCCTCCCGGCCGCCTGTGTCAAAAGGTCGAAGGTGCGCTCCCCCGCCCTGTAATCCGCCGCATAAAGTGAGAGGTCCGCTGCCAGGACTCCAACAAGCGTCACGCTGGGAAAATCATGCCCTTTGACTATCATCTGCGTCCCGATCATGACATCGGCTTCTTCATTAGCAAAAACCTGCAGGAGCTTCTCATAATCCCCCTTTCGGCTAGTGGTATCGCTGTCCATCCGGATAATCCTGGCTCCTGGAAATTTGCTTTTGAGCGACTCTTCCACCTGCTCTGTACCCGCCCTCATCCCTCCGATATAGATTGACCCACACTCTGGACAGATTTTAGGATTCCTTTCGCTGTATCCGCAATAATGGCATTTCAATAGCCAACCTGTCCCTTTGTTGTCTCTATGAGAGGAAAGAGCCACGTCGCAGTGGGGGCATTTAAATACAAAGCCGCATTTCCTGCAAGAAACAAAGCCAGAATAGCCCCTCCTGTTCAAGAAAAGCATGACCTGCTCCTTCTTTTTGAGCCGATCTCCGATTTTTTCAGAAAGTGAGTCCGAGAACATGGATTTATTGCCCTTCATGAATTCCTGTCTCATGTCCACTACTTCAACTTTTGGGAGCTCTCCATCCCCTGCCCTCTTAAAGAGTCCAACAAGCAGGTATTCACCCCTCTGAGCCCTATAATAGGCATCCACCGAGGGAGTCGCAGAGCCCATTACTACGGACGCCCCCGCAAGGCGAGCCCGCTCTATCGCTGTCTCCCTCGCATGGTACTTTGGCATAGAGTCCGCCTTATAGCTCCCCTCATGCTCCTCGTCAATGATAATTACACCCAGCCTGGGAAATGGCGTGAAAAGTGCGGATCTCGGACCCACGATTATGTCCAATTCATTTGCCGCAGCGAGATTAAATACATCGTGCCTCTCTCCCTTGGACATTGAAGAATTCAGGTATGATACCCTCTCCCCGAACCTGGCTTTGATCCGCATTACGGTCTGGAAAGTCAGGGATATCTCAGGTATCAAAAGTATCGCTTGATACCCCTTATCTATCGCCTTCTCCATTATCTCTATATATACCTGAGTTTTGCCGGAGCCCGTTATCCCATGAATCAGGTAGGTCTGCCTTATGCCGTTTTCAAAGTCCCTTTGAAATCTCGCTACTGCCATCTCCTGATCCGGATTCAGCACAAGCCTGCATGAGGCCGGACCCTCGCCATTATATTGATCCCCACTTCCTAGGAGCTTTTTGGAAAAGCCTGGATTTTGACCGTTATTTTGGTCTGGAAGCCTAGCCACCTCGCTCTTTCTCACTGAAATGATCCCCTTAGCTTCCATGGATCTAATCGTATTAGCTGGAATATTTAGCTGAGTCCTGGCAACGCTCATGTCTATCTCAGGATATTCTATCAGCGCTTTTATCAGGCGTAGCCTGGCAACCTGGTGCTTTCTATTGAACTCAGCCGAATATTCCATCGCCTGATCCTGCTCAATCGAAAGAGAAATCTCTGTCTTTTCCTTTTTCTTTACCTTCGAGCGAACCGGAAGCACGGTCTTTAGTGCTTGGATAAGTGTGCCCCCATAATGGGACTTCATCCACGCTGCAAGGGCAATCAATTGCTCCATCGGCTCCTTTTCATAGTCAGGGGCAGAAATCTCAGCTATTTCCTTAATTTTAAAAGGGTCTATAAGAGGACTCTCTCCTATGCTCACGCAATAGCCCAGAATCAGCTTTTCTCCGCTTCCCCGCCCAAAGGGAATCTTCACCCTGGTCCCTATTTTCACTTTTCCACAAAGCTCGGGCGGAATCCTGTATTGAAAGGATTTATCCAGCTTCTCAGGAGAAATCTCAATTATTATGTCCGCATAAAGGGTCTTCATCTATCTTTAAGCCAATTCCTCCTAAGATTTCCCTCTGAGTCCAGCGCTCCTTCCTCTAAAAGAACCTCACTTATGAGGTCCCTCTCGTCCATATGGTGCTTCACACCTTCAATTTCCTGATAGTCCTCATGACCCTTTCCCGCAAGCACGATGATGTCTCCGCCTTCGCCGTTCAGTATCGCGTGTCGAATCGCTTCCTTTCTGTCCGTTATGCGGATGTATTTTTCATCGCTCGCTGTCCTCTTAATCCCCACCTCTATGTCGTCCATTATCGCTTCCGGGTCCTCATACCTCGGGTTATCAGAGGTTATTATCGTAAAATCGGCATATTTGCCCGATACTTCCCCCATCTCGAAGCGGCGGAGTTTTGAGCGGTTCCCGCCGCAGCCAAAGACCGCGACTATCCTATGGGGCTCATAATCCCGAAGTGCTTGTAAGAGGCTCTGCAGGGCCATCGCATTATGCGCATAGTCTATCAAGAGGATGAAATCATCTGAGACCTTGACCGGCTCCACCCTCCCCCTTACATGGGTGGATTTAAGCGCACTTTTAAGGGCATCTTTCGGGACGCCCATTTCCAGCGCCAAGGCCCCGGCCGCCAGGGCATTATATATGCTGAATCTCCCCGGAGTCGCAACGGTCAAATCCATCTCTTCTTTCCCGCTCAAATGGAAGCTCACTCCCAGTTCAGAACCCTCCCGATAGAGGGTCTCATTGGAAGCTGAATAGTCCTCTGCGCCAAAGCCGAACTCAATCACTTCGCACGTATGTCCCTTCAGTATCTCTTTTAAGTGAGGATCATCCCCATTGACGACCCCCACCTTGCAATGCGAGAATAGCAGGCTCTTGCAATATAGATAATCCTCGAAGCTCTCGTGCTCATTCGGGCCTATGTGGTCGGGCTCTATATTGGTGAATATTCCATAATCAAATAAAATCCCGTCCGTCCTATGCATCTTCAAGGCCTGGGATGAGACTTCCATAACGACCGTATCTACGCCCTCATCAACCATCCTCGAAAAATATTCCGCTAAGATGTATGACTCCGGAGTCGTATTCAAAGACGGAATCCTCTTGTCCCCATAAATGGTCTCGATAGTCCCAATGAGTCCCACTTTATGGCCTGCTGCCTCCAGGATAGACTTGATGAGATAAGTGGTAGTAGTCTTTCCCTTGGTCCCTGTGACACCTATAGTAGTCATGCGCCTCTCTGGATGACCAAAAAAAGAATGGGAAACTAGAGAGAGCGCATGCCGGGTGTCATCACATTTCAGCACTATTCCTTTTGTCCCTTTAAGCTCCGGCAGGTCCCTTTCTATAATCAATGCGGCAGCTCCATTTTCCAAAGCCCATGCCGCCTTCTCATGGGAATCGAAGTTCGCTCCCTTCAGACAGATAAAAAGACAGCCCTCGCAGATTTTTCTTGTATCATAGACCACCTGGGTGATTTCTAAGTCCGATTCATGTGAATCAAAATCGCCTGAAAAGACCTCAAAATCTAGTCCCTCTAATAGTTCGCTTAATTTTTTCATCTGAAAATCCTCTCGTATTTGTATAAACCAATGTCCTGGTCAAAGGACACTTCTTTGAAGTCAGCCCCCATCATATCTGTGTATATGTCCGGCTTTCCGTTCATGACCTGATAAATATAAACCAGATTGGCCCCCTCTAGCTTTGTGCCTATGTCCGGGTCTTCATTGGAGACAACATTCACGTCCCGACTCCGGCCCCCATATTCCAGATAATATTCCTCGAACCCATCTGCATTAGCACGGTTAGCATTAATCATTATAAGCGTTGATTCATCGTACTCATGTCCATCCTTCTCTATGATGTCCCTCACATTTCCATAAGTATTATCGAAGGGAGCCGTGACCTCAGTCTTGACCTCATAGAAATTCGGGATTCCCAGGTAGAGAAGCACAAAAATAAAAAAACTCATTGTGACGAGTTCCAAATCCAATTTAAATCCCTTGGAAAACAGTTCAACGGCTTTTTCAGCATAGAGGGAAACTATCAAAAGCCCCGCCGGCACCACAGACAGGAAGTACCTGAGTACAAAGATTCCCGCCCTGGTATTTATATGGGCGCTGTAAAAATAGTCCCCGATCACGAAAAGCGCAGGCATGAGCGCCAAGATGAGCTTCAGATAGCCTAATGAAAAATCCATCTGCCGCCGCAGAAGCGCCCTAATGCTTTCAAGCACTATGACTATCAGCGCGATCAGCCATAAAACAAAGACCGCCTCGTCATTACTGAATATCCGCCTCAGAGCCTGCGGTATGCTGGCAAAGGTAGGAGTTTTTGGCCAGAATGAGCCTAAGTCCATCGTCCTCTTGGAGATCACGATTAATCCCCAGGGCAGAAAACAGGCTCCTGCGCAGATATATGAGATAAGCGCGTATGCCTTCAATTTCTTCAAACAAATCAAAATCAGGTCTGCCGCAGCCAGATAAAGTACCGTCAAAAGCCCGAAATAATGGCAATATACTAAAAGCGCCATTGAAAGGCCCAGCAGCAATAATCTAGGCCTAGTGAATCCTTTTTTTGGTTCTCTGAACCTGGCTATATAGAGACAGAGGGTGAGGGATGTGAAAAGAAGCCAGAGTGCATGGCAGCGAAAGGTTATCCCGCACTTATGCATGATGAAGGAAGAGATACAGGCGAAAAGCGCCATAATAGCGCCTGTCCTCTTTGACCCCAGCTTCCTTGCCGCCATCACCATGGCGACGAGGCTCATTGTCGTAAGTATCACGGTCAGCAGCCTTAGCCATCCCTCCCCATAGGGCACTATCCTGTACCAAAGAGCGGCCAGCATTGGAAAAAACGGCAGATTCGTGACTTCGGAAGTCGTGTAATAGTTGAAGATGCTGCCCCAGGGGTTTTTCTTCACTATGAAGCCTATCTGTGAGACTTCATCCAGGGAAAGGTACTGCCTCCCCATGAACCTTAGCGAGAACAGGAGCTGAATCAAAATCAAAGCAAAAGAAAATATATTGTCCCTATCATGTATCTTTTCTCTAAGACTCACTCTCAATCCTCCAATGGCTCTAGATAGCTAATGTCCGGTGCGATGGACATTGAATAATTTGTATAATAGACCACGAAACCCGGATTTGAGCCCGCGGGCTTCTTGACTTCCTTTCGTATCACGTAATCAATGTCCACCTTCCCCTGCTCCCGCCCCTTTGAGTAATAGGCCGCGGCGGCTCCTGCCTCATTAAAGGCCCTGTCTGGAATATCCTCCATCTTGTCGCCATGGACCTTCATTATCACATGGGAACCGGGGAAGCTCTTGGAATGGAACCACCAATCGGAAGGGGAGGCTATCTTGAATGTAAGCTCGTCATTCTGAAAATTATTCTTCCCCACGTAGATATCGTACCCATCGCTGGACTTGAAGTGCAAGGGCTGGCTCTTCTCCCTCTTCTTAGGCTTGTCCTTTCCGGCAAACCCCCTCTTTCGGATATTTCCGCTTCTTACAAGTTCTTCCCTGATGTCTTTCAAGTCTGCCTCATCGGTCGCAATATCCAGAGAAGCCTCAACCGATTCCAGATAGCTAAGTTCATTTCTTGAGACTTCAAGCTGCTCTGTGACAGCCTCCCTAGTCCTCTTCAATTTGGCGTATCTGTCAAAATATTTCTTTGCATTCTCCTTGGGGGTAATCAGAGGATCTAAGGGCACCTTTATTGGCTCATTTGTATAGAAATTGACGCATGACAGCTCCTTCGCTCCCTCAGGCAGACCATAGCCATAGGTATTCAGCATCTCCCCATATATCCTGTATTTATCCCGTTTTTCGGTGTCCTTCAATTGCTTCTCCTGGATCAAGAGTTTTCGCACGCATTTTTCTTTCGCACTCGTCACGATCCTTCTTAAATCCGAGGCTTTCTGTCTTATTCTCGTCACTTGGTTCTTCTCTGCGAAATATAGCTCCAATACCTCAGAAATCGAATCCAGACGTTTAAAATAAGTACCTGTTGATGGACTCGATGATCCTCCATATTGAGACAGTTCTATTGCAGAGAATTCCCTCGGGACCCCACGCTCATATACAATGACATGAGAGAAGCTCCCAGCCTCTATATCCCTTACAAGACCCTCAAAGCTCAAAAATAGCCTGTGTATGTCCTCTTTATCAAGGGCAGCCGTGGAAAGTGTCCCATCCATTCCGGCCCTAAAAATAAGCTCTGAGGCCATTACAGGGGACAGCCCCGTAAATCCATTGTACAGGGCTTTTATCAGGTCCGTGTTCCCCTTTCTTAGCTTCTCCTCGAATAAGCCTTCCTCCAGGCAATCAAAAATAGAAAGCTTTTCCATAGTCTGTGGGATGAAATACGGTCTCCCGGGCAGCACTTCCCGGACCCGACTAATCGAAGCATTGATTCTTTTTATGCTGTCGATCACAGTCTCATTTTGATCCACGAATATTATATTGCTGTGCTTCCCCATGAACTCTGCCACGATTGTCTTTCTTCTTTTGTCGCCCAGTTCATCCATGTGCTCGATAGTGATCCTTATTATCCTCTCAAGCCCAGGCTGCTCGACACCCACTATCCTTCCGTTTTGCACGTGTTTACGAAGCACCATGCAAAAGACCGGCGCGCTTATCGGATTTGTGAATGATTTCTCCGTAAAATAAGCGAAAGGCAGGCTAGCCCCCGCTGAAATTAAGAGCTTCTCCATCCTCCCGCTCTCAGCCTTGATAGTTAGGAGGATCTCATCAGGTTCGGGCTGATTTATCTTATACAGCCTCCCTCCCATGACCCTCTCCCCAATCTCCTTTGTTAGCGCTGCCACCGTCACTCCATCGAATGCCATTTTTTACCCCTTTGGCAACTATTCGAACACCCTATACCACTGCCCGGGCAAAACTTGATTTATTAATCAGTTTAAGCAATTAAAAATCAGATATCGCTCAGTGAAGGGGGTCTGAATTGTCACCCTCTTTATCCATAATACGAAAAACTTAAAACAGTATATCACTCTATTCTCCGCTCCCGCAAGGATTAGGAGCGCAAAGAGCTGACGCAAAACCTACTAAATGCGCCTATCTGCAGTTCACAAATCTTTCATTTAATATAACTTTTTTATTCCCTGCACTTTGTGATATAATCCCCTCTAAAAGAGCCTTGAATAGGTGAAGGAGGAGATTATGAAAAATAAACTATTTCAGAAACTTTTGGTAGCAGCCGCTGCGGCCGGTCTTGCTCTAAGCATGACAGCCTGTGGCAGCTCTTCATCGAGTACAAACAATGCACCTGCTAATGAAGCTGAAAATACTGAGCCTGCTGCTGAAGCGGAAAAGGCTTCCGAACCCGCAGCAGCCAATTCAGGAACTGATGCGGCTGCACAGACCGAGGAAGAAGATAGTGAAGATGAGGATGAGGACGAGGATGACACGATGCTGGTCATCTCCGATGATGCAGATGAGTCCCTGATCGTCAATCAAAACTATGAGCAGGAGTCCAAGCCTCTGGAGAGCGATAAGGCAGGGGATCTTCAAGCCACGAGACTAAAGTTCCATCAAACGGACGAAGAAGGCGATGAGGAGGCCGTTCAAGAGGACATGGAGGAATATGAGGGAATAGAAGCCCCGAAAGATTGGCAGCTTTCTCAATTAAAGGAAAACTATGATGAGCTCGGGGAGCTTTTCACGAAATATGGCATAACCGTCTACGACTTCAACGCACCTAATTATTCAGCCGAGGATGAATTGGACTACGATGTCTATACTGACAACGCTTCAAGATTCGATATCCTAACGCTTTACGATGCAGACCACAACCTTGAAGAAATCAACATAATGGAGTATTGATCCTAAGCGGATTCAGGATCCGAGCGTGCCCTCTTTCCGGACACGCTCTTTTTCATCCATATCTTTTCACCACCATCCCCCTAAGCATAAATTCCAATCTCTTAAAATCGAACAGAACCCTGATCCTATGCGACTTCATCAAACACCTAGCTAAATCATCTAAACTGCCGGAGGAATTGTCAAGAGACTCAATAGCGCTCTTATACGGCTCTCTGGAAATAAGCTTCAGGAACTCTTTCCTGAGTCTATCTGTCCCATAAAGAGGATTGTCTTTATGCAAAAAATATATTTCCATATATTCGCCCAAGAGCACCTTATAATACTTTCTATCAACTGCATGAAAAAACTCTTCATCCTTTTCATGCACCTCACAAAACCTTCGAAATTCAGATAAGGTCTTCTCCATTGTCCCCACTATGTCACTTTGAAACCTCCGACTCACGGATTTTTCAGATACTCTGTAATGATATCCAAGAATTGGGACATATGAGAATGAGGCAGCGGCCTCGAAGAGCTCCAGCGAAAACACTGTATCTTGTCCCTTCTTCAGCCCTGGAACATATCTGATATTGTTTCCTTTGATTACTTCAGCCCTGATTAATTTTCCCCAAGGAGCTCCTACATCTACAGGTCCTATTAATGGTTCACCTTTAAGCACAGACAATTCCAATGACCTGCGATTCCAAATTCGTGAATCCAGATCATGTCCCTTTATGACCCGACTCACCTCCCTATTGGCATAGGCCGTTGCATATCCAAAGAAAAGCACGTCTGAACCCCGCTCCCTGATCGTATCTGCCAAAGTCTGGAAGATATTAGGGCTCAAATAGTCGTCCGCATCCACGAACAGTACATACTCGCCTGAAATATGGGAAAGCCCTAGATTTCTGGCAACTGATGTCCCTTCATTGTCCTTATAAATGTACGCAAAATTCTCCTGCTCTGCCGAAAACCTGGCTGCCACTTTGGAACATCCATTGTTAGAGCCGTCATCCACGATTATGACTTCATATCCACCCTCCACACTTTGAGACAAGAGGCTCCGAAGGCACTTTTCAAGATAGGCGCAATCGACATTATAGACCGGCATTACCACTGATAAGGTCATTCTTCTTAAACTCCAATACACCCTTGTTTTTTATCAAAAGAGACATACTTATTATAAAAACAGCTATTGAAAAATACGCCATGAGTCCAAGCACTATGGGAGGAGCATAGGATAGCCGCACATATCCATCCTCTGCTGCCGGAAGAGAGAGCCTTATCATCCCCGCCTCTCCCTTGGAGACAGGTACCCTCTGCCCCTCTTTATCATACGCCTTATATCCTCTGTAGTAGATCAATGGTACATCTATATCAGAAGCCATTTCCGAAGAGTATTCAATCCTGGTCTCGGGTCCATCATGATAATACGAATGAATCCTTGTGTCTTTCTCACCCACGACCATCGGGCCATCAGGGAACCTGGTCTTATCATAGCCCTCTGGGACATAGTCCCCATAAAAGCGATTGTCGATATTCGCCATATATGGTCCTCCCACATGGTCATTCGTCATTAGGAATGAATCAGTGAGAACCATGCTTTGCATCATGGCTACGAAAATTAGGACAATGAAAATGAGTTTCATGTGCCTTTGTAAGTACTCATATCCAAAAATAAATATTGCCGCAGCGCAGATTATCAATGTCTCAGCGACCCCGAGGAACCGAAGCGGAAACTGTATCATCTGAAGTATCCCTTTAATCGGCTTTATATTCTGAATAGCTTTCCATGGAAACCAGGTCGTTGACATATAGAGAAGAATAAATCCTGTGCCCAGGGCTGCAGCCCCATATCTGTCCCTTTCATCCTTGGTTCTTTTTGTAAAGAAAACATAGAACGAAAGCAGGATGCAGACAAGCACGCTTAAGCCCATAGACAGAGAGTCCTCATCGACAATCCCCAGCTCAGCAACGTTTGTAGAATGATCCCCCATCGCCGCCATCAGCATGAAGAGCTGAGTCGGGAAGATGCCATGGGCTCCAAAATCAGCTATCGCAAGATGGCTCCAGTCGATATCGGAGGTGTAGTAGTAAATAAAAGATACCAGCATCCCAATATTTAAAAGTACGGAGAATGCAGCCGCATAGATGAATTCCTTATATCTCTTCTCAAAATAAAGTTTTTTTACGTATATTAGGCAGAAAATCAGGCAGATCCCAGCGCCGAAAACGGCCGTGATCACATGGGATTCCAAAACCCCTGACATACCGATGGCTAGAAGCCACCACTTCCTCCTATTGCCCTGGATTATTTCGTAGAGACCGGTGATTATGAGCGGCACAAAGACAAGAGCCTGGCTCTCACCCAAGGCATCCCTGAAATACATGCAGGAAAGCCTATAGGGCATCAGGCAATACAGCACCATGAAAAATACGCCTGCTATCTTTTGACCTGAGACAGTCTTTCCGCAAAGATAAGAAGTGTACATGCTTCCTATGTTCATTAAGAGTTGGAATGCTTTAAAAGAAAGGCTGATTGAAACTCTGAGCACCCTGAGCAGTGCAGGTATATAGAGAAATAGGCTGGGATAAAGAGTCCCAAGATAAGTCCTTCCGCCATGGGCATCGAAATAAATCTGTACCGGGAACTGCCCTCGTTTCAGTTCTGTAGCGATTCCCTCTATCCTGGACAAGTGGTAGGCAATGTCGCCTCCTCTTTGGATAAAGGGATAAAATATCGGATAATTCAAGAAGACCCCGAAACCTATCATCCCCATGATGACAAGGTTATCCTGGTCTGTCCTGCTCATTGGATTATCCTTGATTTTGAAATAAGTCAATATGGCCGCCAGCAAAGAAAGACTCAGAGACAGAAATAGTATGTCAGAATAGATGAAAGGGTCCCCTATTATCTCTGCATGTTTTAAGACGACCTCTCCATCGCCGGGGTAGATGAAATCCATTTGGAAGCTATATACGTCCTTTGGAAGGGATATGTTTATCCAGGTCTCCGTCTCCGTTTTAGATAAATATACGTCCTGAATAACGTTCTCTTCGTCTCGAATTATAGCTTTAAAATCAGTATCCCCTTGGTGATCTACCTTTATTCTATAGTTCCCCCTGCTCAGATGAATCGGATCTATCCGGGCTATCAAGCCCTTTTCGGAGAGATCCGTATCCGGCCCCACTCTTATCACTCCATCAGAAGTGACTCCCTCCTCCGGGACATTCGCGAGATTCATTATGTTGTAATAGAGCTTCCTATTCGTACTATTATGCAGGAACCCGATCAAAAATATCATTAAAATCAAGAAAGCCCCAATAACAGCTATCTTCTTTTTATTATTGTCCAATCGTTTAACCTCAGATCACATATGTCGATTTGTTTTGAATTTCAGTGAATCTCTATTTGCCTTTCTTATGAAATCTTCGTAAGCCACTCGGAATATCTTTATAAATATCCATTTGGGAAGCCTCTTATATAAGAATTTTTCAAATTTGAAAGTTATGCCCCCTCTTGCCTTCTGCTTTTCATACCCCTTCCAAGGAGACAGGGCGAGATAAGCATCAAAGAGGTCGTTATCTGGATGGAGATTATCACGGTTCCAGGGGAATTCCCCAACGAAACGGAAGAAATGATATATTACAGGATTTTCAAGGGACTCCCTTATCTCACCATAAGAATAGAAGCCCCTGGACCCAAAGGTCCTTAAATAGGATTTAAGCGGAAATGCTAAATATACGGGCTGTATATTGTACTTAGCGGGCAGTCTCAAGATTTCTCCCTTTAAGACCACATTCAAGAGATCTTGATCTGGGGAGGCATACCAGGCCCTCACGTTCTTTACATGGTTCGCGATCCGCTCTGAGCACCGGTCGCGCCTCCAGGTTTCCATGGAAAAAAGGATCACTCCTGAATTGTAGTAATAATCGTCCTTTTGAAAGCCCAGCCGCTTCTTATGCATGCGAACCAACGAATCTAAGGCCATGGCCAGAGGATGATCTTCCATTGGCAGTTCAGCCAAACTGTCCAATTTCCCAGTCACAATAGTATCGGCATCTAGATACAATATCCTGTCCACGTCATCGGGCAGAACATAGGATATGAAAAGCCTCATATTCGCCGCATATGACCCCCTATATGCGGGCATTGAAAGCCCTCTCATCATGTGCAATAGGGAATCTGTATTCACAAAGGACATGTGCCTGCCGTAATTTGCAGTCAATGTACGGAACCTTTGCTCGGATAGCTTTGAAAGCCCCTCTCCCAAGATGAAAATCCTTATCTGGTCAAAATGCCTGTTATTCTCCAGGAGGGAGGTGAGGGAAGCCCCGGCAAAAGGGGCATATTTTTCATTAAACTGATATAGAATATCCAGTTTCATCTAACTCAAACTACCTTCCAAGCTTTTGTTATCTGTATCAAAGTTGATCCGCTTCTCTTCTACCACGAGAGGGCGATGAATAATCCTTGTATTTATATTCAATATATATTCACCTATGAGCCCAATAAAGAAAAGCTGGATTGAGCCCAAAAGGAACACTCCTACCACCATTGGCGCATACCCTGCCGAAAAACTATACCAATGGGTCAATTTCATTATGAGATAGATCAAGGCAATTACAAAGCTTATTATCGATGAGATGAAGCCCATGAAAGTAGCCAGCCTTAGACCAATCTTAGTGTACGATGTAATAGACAGCATTGCGGCATCATAGAGGGAATAGAAATTATTGTGCGTCTTGCCAGCCCTTCTCTCTGCCTGGGTGAAAGGCACTTCCTTCCTCTTGAAGTTATATTCAGCCACTATCCCCCTCAAGAATGGTATGGGGTCATCCAACTGCCTTATAAGGTTGATGAAGGACTTATCATATAAGCCAGTCCCGGTGAAATGCTCGATCATCTTCACCTGGGACATGTTCCGGATAATCTTATAGTAGCAAGTCCTTAAAAAGAATATAAAAGGGTTCTCCTTGCTGTTGGTCTTGATCGCGCTTACTATCTTGTAACCCTTTTCCCATTCCTGCACAAAGACAGGTATCAGATCCGGCGGATCTTGAAAATCGCAGCTCATGGATATAGTGCAGTCCCCGCTCGTCTGGCACATTCCATAAAACGGGGAATTGAATTGTCCAAAATTCGTCACATTGAAAATTGCCTTAATTTTCTTATTCCCAGCGCAGATCTCTTCCAATTTTTCCCGAGTACCATCCTCAGAGCAGTTATCAATGAAGAGTACCTCATAATCATATTGCGGCAGATCCTTATTCATTATCCCAACCAAAGTCTCTGCCATGGGACCCACGTTCTCTACCTCGTTATAGCAGGGAATCATAATGCTAATCTTTTTCAATGCTCAAAGCCTCACTCTTAATGCTGGCATATTCCTCATTGCTGAGATAAGGATACATGTCATCCAGGTTTCCATATGTAATTTTTCCGCCCTTCCCCGCCTTGACCGCCATTCTGGGCTCATATCCCTGCATGGGATCCACCCTTGTCTCTATGAGCATGGGACCGTCCCCTTTAAGGGACAGCTTAAGCTTGTCCTCCAGTCCATCCATTGAATCTATGAGGAGATAGGGGATGCCAAAGCTCTTTGCTATAATCTCAATATTCGGGAATCCAAGTCCGGTATCCTTGGAAACACCCACATTCTGTTTTTCCGGAAAATAATCATTCTGAGCCTGTCTTATCGATAGATAGCCATTATTTTGCAAAATAAAAAGCTTGATAGGAAGATGGTAACTTACAATGGTCTGAAGCTCCTGAAGGTTCATCATCAAGCCCCCATCCCCCTCGACGCAGATGACCCTTCGATGAAACAGCCTGCCTATGGCGGCTCCAATGGCGGCCGGGATTCCATAGCCAGTAGAAAGGCCCCCGGAACTTGAATAAATCCGCTGACCCTTCTTCATCACAAAAGCCTGAAAAGACTGTATGCTCGCAGAGGCGCTGCCGCAGACTATCACATCAGTATCTATGAAACTCCAGGAAAGCTCCCTTAAAAACACATATGGATTCATTTGAGTGTTTTCGTAGAAAGAATCCGGGAAAGGCTGGAATCGCCTGTATATATTCTTGCACCATTTGAGCCATTTTGAATGGTCTCCTACTTCCTCCTTGACACAGTTAGCCAAGTCCCTGCATACGTCCTTACAATCTGCATACAGAGCATAATCTATATCTACATCGGGTCTTTTCAGCTCGTTCTTGTCAATATTAACCTCTATCTTATATGCTTTGGGAGCAAAATTTTTTGGTTCGGGTCCCACCAATCGGCTATTCATCCTGCAGCCTATGATAAGCAAGAGATCCGCAGATTGGACTATAAAATTCGGTCCCCTGCCCCCTATCGTCCCTGGAATCCCGCAATAATACGGGTTATCATCCCAAAGCACGTCCTGCGCGCTCCACTCAGCAACCACCGGTACTTTTAAAGAATTAGTCATTTCAAGGAAGCCCTTCATTGCGTCCGAGTGTCTTAAGCCCTCTCCGGCAATGATAACCGGCCTCTTTGAATTACGTATATGTTCCAAAATACGGTCTGTGTTTGATGAGTCATAACGAGGACACTCATTTTTTTGCAAAAAAGTTGTATTGCAGCCCGTGAGATCCATTGTCTCTATTACAGTTGACTGGACATCTATAGGGACATCGATCCATACCGGACCATTTCTCCCATTGGTCGCGCTGAAAAATGCCCTCTCCAATTGGAAACGAATCTCATTCGGATTCATGATCGTGACAGAGTACTTAGTAATGGACTTCACAAGCTCTGCTGTCCTACATTCCTGAATGCCTAGCTGCCTTAATTTCACGCCTGGCTCGGCGCTGCTCACAAGCTGATCCCTCCTGACCTGTCCCGAAATGACCATAAGAGGCAGGGAATCAGCCCATGCCTCGAATACTCCGGTCAAGGCATTCGTGACCCCGGGTCCTGCGCTCACGCAGACGACCGCCATCTTATTTGTAAGCTTCGCATAGCTCGCAGCAGCCACAGCAGATGCTGCCTCATGGTGATTATAGAGACACTTTAAGTCCTCATTATCTGAAAAAGCATCATTTAGAAATATCGAAGCCTCACCCGTAACCGTAAAAATACGTTCAATGCCATGTTTTGACAAAAAATCAGCTATATATTCAGCAACCTTTATTCTCATGTCTTAGTCCATTCATACAGACTATAGTATAGACTTTTTTAGAGCCATTCTACGGCCTGCATTAATTATTAGAATAACAATTGTGGCTATAAGTCCCAATGAAAACAAATAAAGCCCCACTCTTAGATAAGGGGTCTCATAAATCAGCATTATATCATGTTTTCCGGGATTTAGGGGTATTCCGGTAAACATAATATTTGCCTGTTTTAATTCATGTTTCTCCCCGTCCACATAGGCCTTCCATCCTTTGCTGAAGGGGACGGTCAAGACCAAAATTTTCTTGGAATCTGTCTCGATTGAGCCTGAGATAGTATTTGTATCAATCGCAATATTTTCTAGGCAGTATTTCCCTCTCTCTGCAAGTCCTATCTTAGTCCTATCCATAGACTGCGCAGATACTTCAAACTCATCAAACTCATAGATCCCCGGATGCCTGAAAGAAAGCTCGATCGTATCCGTGTCATCAGGCCTGAATGCACACAGAAAATTATGTCTGCCGCAATAAAAATCATATCCCGGCATATAGATTTCAATTATTCTGTTCTCTGTCCCATAAGTTGCACTAATGCTGCTCGCTTTCTCGCTCCGATAGAACCTGTCGTCTATCTCGACCTGTCTTTTCTCGAATGGCCTGAGTCCCGCCCACATCCCATCATCATATGAATCTCTTGAAGTTATACCCTTAAAACGCAGGTTCTTAAAAATCAAATAGATTTCTGAGTCATCTTTACTGTACTTATCAAATAAGTCCCCTTTAAGCCTTATTCTTGCCCTGCCATTTTTGCCTATGAAGAACCTTTTCCCATCAAAGGAAGCATAGCCCGAAGTCTCCACCTCCTCCATCAGGTCTTCTGCCCTTTTCGCCTGAAAAGTAGAATAGAATCCATCCTCATCGTCCAATACGACTCTATTCGTCAAGACATCCATTCTCTCAGTAACGGAAAGCGCTTCAAAATCTTCGCTCGATATCGCGCCATCGTAGGCATATCCCAATGATAAGGCATATGGGTTTTCCATAGCGGTCACGGGACCTATTGATGTCTCTCCTGTTGTAATTTTTTTATCATAAAGAACAGGAACTCTCGCTTCCTCCCCATCTTTGACAAGGGCATACCTTACAGAGCAGAGTGAAGAGAGTCCGCTCCTATTATCCAAGCCCCTATAATCGTAATCCTTTGGCCAATTCATGTATAGCAGGTCTATAAAGCGAGAAACATAAGGATTGGTAATTGAAAAATAAAATTGAGTCCCGAATACACCCCTTTGCATTGAACTGTTTGGGGTGACATCCAGCCTCTCTTCTTCTATCCTGTAGAAATCGCCTGTCATGGATGGGATACCCAAGGTATCAGGGTTTTCGTCCTTTAATTTCTTGTCCGCCTCATGAAAAGAAAGGAATTCCTCTGTTGCGAAGCTGCCCTCATTCTTATACTCCAAGGAATAACGTATATATGAATTTGCCATTAAGCCAAGGCTCAATATCACCAAGACCGCCGTCCTATAAACCCAGGTTTTAAGAGTCCCAAGATCCGTGATAAGGATACCTACTATTATGGCCAGAATTAAGCAGTCAGAAATCAAAGTTGGAATCGTCCTGGTTTCCGGAATCATCAATGGGATTGCAATTAATATTAGACCCGAAACTGCGAAAATATTTTTCTCAAAACGATGATTTCTTATGACAGATATCATTTGAGCCACTATGAAGCTCACGCACATCGAATAGGCCCAGACCCATCTATTGGTAACATAGGCAAAGCCATTCAAAGCGAAGCCAAAGAACGGGACAACGAGGAATATCGTTAGTAAAAAGAAAACCGCAAGGCCTCGATATAGCTTCAAATTATTTTTATCGAAAAGCTTTCTTTTGAAATCGTTAATGGCTATCACTAGCCCTATAAGGATAAGGACGGAAGCCAGAGGAGTATACCCCATGAGAGTCCAGGCGCCAGGACGCTGCGTGTTCGGAAAATCTGACAGAAATTCTAGATAATATCCAAGCGTATAGAAAAAATGGATATTTTTCTCAGCGCCGTACCTCTCAGAAGAAAATAGCTGCATGACTACCGGCAAAAAAACTGGCATAGCCAGGCAGATCGCCGCTAGTCCAAAGCAAAGGAATCGCAGTATCTCTCTCATAAGGGCCGGAACTAGGCTCTTTATGCTCAAATCACCATTTGATCTCATCCTTACAAGGAAACTCGCGAGAGCATACAAAATGGCAAGGACAAGCTGCATATAGAAAAAATAAAAATTAGAGATTGCGGCTATTGCAATTGAAAAAATGAATACAGCCGGGGTCTTCCTATCCATCACCAGGTCGATTCCAAGGATAATAAAAGGAAAGATCATGACAGGCACCATGAAGCAGCCGTGCATGAGTCCAAGAACCATCCCATAAGCCGAAAAAGAATAGATCAACGAGCCTATAAGAGCCGCAAACCGTTCGCTCCCATGATAAAGGCAAAAGGCGCTGACACCTAGTCCGCCAATATATGCCCTTATCAAAAACATCAAGGAATACCAATACTCCATGAATCTTTCAGGCACCAGCACCGAAAGAAAGGCCAATGGGTCCCCAATCCCATGATAATGAAGAGTGGTTATAATGTCCGATCCATAGCCTATGGAAAAATCCCAAAGCGGGATCTTCAATCTATGCTCAGTGAATAAGACCCTAAAGATATTTTTCAAATATTTTGAATAGTATAGAATCGCATTATAGTGCTGCTTCAAGCCATCATGGTACCATATAAAGGACTTTCTATATATAAAAAAATAGCCAAATACTAAGCAGGCAAAAACAGCGAAAAGCGCAGTATAGGCTAAGACAAAAAACAAAGGTTTAGTTTTATAAGTATTAATATATTCCCTAGTTCTCGATAGTGCTATATTCATGAAAAATTAAATTTTCTTTTATTTAGAAAGACCTATGCGTCATTTATAGCAAACGACAAAAGTAACTCTGCTTCCAAGAGCCGTAAATACAACAAGCAAGGCATTTACAACAATTACTAAGGAGCTGTTCACAAATAACTTGTGAAGATTGCGCAGGATTTTTCCCCGAAGGTGCGGAGCTGGATGAGGGCGCATAGTGGGCTATGTAACCGAATCCAGCCCCGTGCATTCGGGGAAAAAGACAAGCAAGAACACAAG
>JAGBNY010000062.1 GCA_017634175.1 Lachnospiraceae bacterium | reverse complement strand
GTTTCAAAGGCTTCTTAGGTAACTCGTGAGCTCCACCTGAGTCATTCGCTTTTTCATCCAAGACTTTTTCTAAGGGCGCCTTAATATCTTTTGGCTTCTCTATATGTTCTATGATAGGGACTTCTATCTTTTCTTTGGCAAAATCCACGGATGAGGGCTGAGGCAGCTTAATTTCATTCCTAGTATCCAATTCATGAGAAAACAGCGGCTTCACCGGGCTTTTTTCTTTTTTCTCCACATCCGAAGAAATCTGCGGCTTTGTCAGCGCTTCTTCCACAACTAACGGTTCTTTGAAGCTCTCTTCTTTCTCTTCAAAACCCGAAGAAATTACTGGTTTCAGAAGTTCTTCTAATTTATTCCTGTCCTCCTCTTCGGTCAGAACCTTCGGCTCTTCGACTTTTGCATTTTTTTCTGTCTCTTCAAAAGGTCCGAATAAAATCTCCCCTTGATTTAATTCTTTTTCAGGTTCTGCGGCTTTTTCAATGGGGGTCGCCTGCTTCACTTCAACAATATCTTCAAAAAGGGGCCGATCCTTAGGTTCATTCTGTACAGCCAAAGGTTCTATCCCATTCTCGGCACTTTCAACTTCTTCGTCTATTTCCCTCACAGAAGGTGAATCAATAATTTCATTGTTTATTCTGGATAATGTCTCTGCCTCGATCCTTTCTCCTATCCCAAAAATCTCATCCAGTTCCTCATAATTCTCCGGCAATTCTTGCACAGGTTCTTCTTCCACAGCCTCTGTTCCAGGCTCTGCCTGGCCATTTTCTAAAATCTCATCGCTATATTGGACAGGATTTTCTCCTGACAGGTCATAATCAAAGTCTCCATACTCCATCATCACTGTCTTTGGATCCAGGAATCCCTCATCCTCAGATCCGTCCTGTACGTTCAATAACTCATCCTCGTCTGAATAATTTCTCCTATTATTCATTGCCATGAGCCTTGCCTTTGCAATAGAGGCGGTAGTCTCTTTTTCCGCGAAAAGCCTTTTTTTACGATTCTTAGAGGCGCTTGAAGGAATCAAATGGGAAGGAAGAGAAAAAGGCTCATGAGGTTGACTAAAAGCCGCATCATCGCCTATATTCTCTTTATGCCTGTTATTCTCAGCCTTTCTTATCGTGTCCTTTATATCGGACGATTTATTGTTCAGCATATCATAGAGGAACATCACTTCCTTATGATTGTTCTCTATTTCATCAATGACCGTTTTTGAGTACTCATTAACGGCCATTATCTTCTCATTGGAAATCCTTTCCAAATCCCTTTCGGTCTTATATTTAGCCGCATCTGCCTGCTCATCTGTTATGTCTCTGATCCTGCGCCTAATCTCATCGGAACTTTGATCCAGGACCTTTCCAATCCTGTCTCCGACTTCCTTGGCGTAATCAGCCTCGCCGCGTTTATTCTTGCCGCCGGCCTCTTTATCAGGAATAATAAAACTGAACGTAAAAATTAGTGCTCCTGATATCAGGAGCACCACTTCAATTGTAGTCATATTGAAATATCAAACCCGCTTCTACCCTTAATCAAAACCTGGCCATCACTATTCTTTCGACGATTTCGGCCTCCGTCACCGAAATACTCATTCTTTCCCTTCTCCTTCGAGTCCATGGTCCCCGAATGATTCTCTGTATTATCAGCGTTCCTGATCCTTGTAAGCTTGACTTCCGTTTCCTTTTCATTTTGCTGTACAGAGGCAACTTGAAAGACCTGCTCCTTATTCTGCTCATGGGCTTTGAGAGCGGCTATGTCCTGAGATATTCCAATCGTGCCATTTACTAAAATCGGACTTACTGCCATATCTTACCACCTCAATTCATCGGCTGCATACTGATATCGGCCCCTTTTCGCACGAAGCGGCAATATTGATAGGGTTTTTTCAAGATTTCTGTCACATCCCCTACAGTAAGCTTTGTGCCAGGGAAAATCTTGCCTTTTACCTTGACAACGGCTTCTGCTCTGGAAGCGTACATTTCTTCTTCAATGTCATGTATTACGACTTTGTTCTCTTCAATTTTCTTATTGCCCTTTTGCAAGGTCTCTGAAAGCAGCTTCATTCTCGCGATAGTGGGCTGATCCAGCTTTTCCCCCTTCTTCAGCTTTTGCTGTACCGAAGCCAGTACCGGCTGAATCTGAGCCGCCTGCTTTGTGAGATCCTGGTTCTCCTGCTGCAGATTTATGAGCTGTTTCTTCTTTGCGGGATCCATGCCGACCTCGATTATGGTATCTGTGCCCATGTCGCTGCCAATGGAGATAGCTGATACTTCTTTCCCTGCGCGGACAGTGCTCCCTGAAATGAAGCCCTTCTTTCCTGTTACCGAAACATTGGTCTTTGCCGTCACGGTGCTATTCAATATGACTTCGCTATGCACGTAGTTTCCAGCCTCGACCTCAGTATTCTCGATATATTTCGCTATGACATTGGTTCCGGCCTTCACATAGCCATTCCCCATCCCGTTTATTCCGCGCGCAACGCTTATCTGACCGCCTGCCACGACCTCTGCGCCCTCTATGACGCCCTGAATCTCAATGTCTCCGGAGCATTTCAGCTTGTACCCCGCGCGGACATTGCCCTTGACCAGCATGCTGCCCTCGAAATTCTCTATATTCCCGGTCTCTGGTCCCACTTCCTTCATCTCAAGGACGCCTGAGACAAAGATCTCACCATTTATAAGATTAACGTGCCCATCTATCTTGGATGAGATCGATAGCCTGTCCTCAGAAAGCTCAATATCCCGCCCATATTTAAGCTGCACGTGCTCAACCACCTTTGGCTGGATAATGTCCCCATATACATTAGTGCCGAACTGTCCCTTTTCCTCTGGATGCAGGATAGCAAGCTTCTGACCCTTAGCGACAGAGCAGACAGTATTCAAATTGTGGAAATCCACGGATCCATCTTCGTTTATCTTTGGCTTTACTGATAAGTCAGTATTAAAGAGATATTCTACGTACCCATTTTTGCCATCCTTGGGAGCTTCCCCTTTGGCCACGACATAATTCGTGCAGTAGTTTCTCTCCTGTTCAAACTGCTTGAAGCCCTCAACGAAAAGCGGTGCCTTGATCTGTTTAGCCACAAGGTCCTTTTCGATTTCTTCCTGATTTACCTCGGTCCCGCCCGCTGCAGGAGGATAGAACCTTGCATATACAGTCATCTTGTCCTGACTTACGGTCAGCACGACTTCCTCATTGATCTTATATTTATAAGGCTGCTTTTGCAGGAGAAGTGTCTTCTCCACATTGGTCTTGACCAAACTATTTAATTGAACCGGGCTATATTCTATGGACTTTGCCCTCAAATACTCCTCTGCCTCGTGCAGAGAAACAGCAGCACCCTTGCCTTCCGGCGGATATACCGTAAGGAAGGTGCCGTCTTTATTTACCTGAACCCTAAAATATCCATTCTTATCGCTCATTATACCCTCTCCGTAAGGATTCCTAAATACTTTCCAAGCTTCTTCTTCATTTTGTTAAGTGCCTTTACGTGGAGCTGTGAGATTCGAGATTCGGACACTTCCATTATCTTGCTTATCTCTTTCAATGTCAGGTCCTCATAATAGTACAGGAGTATGACCTTTTTTTCTCTCTCAGTCAGCTTTTCCAAGGCCTCCATCAACATCTTTTTGAGTTCTGCCTTCTCAATGATCTCTTCTGGACCGGGGGCTTTTCCCTTTAATTTCTCCTTGCCATTTGCAGCCCCATCCCCGCCCTGTTCCATGAATTCATTGAGGGAAACCACATTAGTTATCATTAGCTGGGACTGCCATTCGGTATATTCTTCCTCGCTGATTCCCAGCTCCGCTGCTACTTCAGCATCGCTGACATTTCGTCCCACCTCTGATTCTAATTTTTTCAATGCCTCATCGATCTTTCTCTGCCTTTGGCGTACTGTCCTCGGTATCCAGTCCATTTTTCGGATATGATCCAGCATTGCGCCCCTGATTCTTAAAGAGGCATATGTCTCGAACTTCACATCCTTGCCAATGTCGAACTTATCAATAGCATCGATTAGACCAAAAATCCCATAGCCAACAAGGTCATCGTATTCCACATTGTATCCTAGATACATTGAAAGACGGCCTGCCACAAGCTTCACAAGAGGAGCGTACTCCAATATGATCTTTTCTCTTATCTCAGGTGACCGGCTCCTGCCATATTCATCCCAAAGAGCATTAGTGCTATTAATCTCCATAATACCAAACCATCCCTGGAAGTCCTATAAATATCGCTTAGCTCTTAGCCTGCCTGAGCTTCGGCGGCTCCTGCGTCCTCTCCCCTATCCAAAGGCTTCTCTGTCACTGTCCCATCTATGACCGGCGGAATTTCTTTCCGAATCACGATTCTATCCAAAAGCAGCTTTGCAATTCCACCGATAAACCAAAACAGCAGCATAGAGCAAAGCACAAGCTGAAGAAACTGCATGACTGGGAAATGCTTCAAGAAAGCCATTATTGATGTTGCGGCTCCTGCAGTAAGCATAACGATAGCAGGTATCGAGACCGTTTTTAGATGGAACTCTTCATACTTGGGCTCCTCAGACGCTTTGTCCTTGCCCTCTCCATCCACGGGATTATCTTCCTGCCTGTTTTCCTCGTCCCCATTTTCGTTCATATCGTCCTTACCGGCTTACCTACTGCCTTAATCACAAAATCCCCCGTAGCCGGGAAGAATTCTACTGTGCGTCCAAAAGTTAGACCGGTATCCTCCGCCAAAATAGGTATGTTCAGTTGTTTCAGTACTTTTTTTACTGCTGCTACATTCCTGTCTCCTACGTTCATCAAATCAGAACTATTAGCGAAAGAGAACATCTTTGCCCCTCCCGCTATCTTGGCCACCATCCTTCTTCTTATGGCCCCGGCAGCCTCCATCTGTCTGACAAGCTCCATCACGCCAGTATCAGCAAATTTTGCGATATTCGAATTGCTCCCCCTCATTATGGTACTGTCTGGGAGCATCACGTGAGCTAAACCGCCCTGCTTATTGTCCTTATCTCTTATCGCAACTCCAACACAGGAACCCAATCCCAGGGTAGTGATGCCTCTGTCAGGCGGACATATTTTCAAATCGGCCATACCAACCTTGATCAGATTAGCCATCTTAAGTCTCCCGCTTCTTTAATTGCATATCCTTAGGCAACGTCCTATGAGAAAAACGCCTAAACCTCATTGCATCACACCTAGAGCCCTCAATAATTTCCCATAGGAGGGAAGATCTGGAACCAAGATGAAGAAACCATTAATCTCTGTATCGTCTGTAAAAGATGTCTGAATCATAAGCAGTTTATCGCCTACCATACCGAACTCTATGGCGGGCACGGAGAGAATCGCTCCGGCCATATCCACCTTCAAATCTGGGATAGATTCAGTAATAGTAAGATTCGTAAGTGCCGAGAGAGAATTGAGATACGCCCCTGTGATTATGTTTCCAATCTCTTTCAAGGCTGATAGCTCCATCTCATTGAAGGAATGTTTATCCTCGCACGGCATCCCCATCAAGCGGGAAACGAGGGTATGCGCAGATTCTTCCTGCAGAAGAAACATTATGCTGCCTTGGATATCGCCCTGAACCAAAAGATAGATACCCGCCATTATTTGCTCATCCCCGCCAATGGTATCTCCGATTTCATTAAAATTGATAAGTGCGACCCTGGGCACCATCATATCCACCTTTGTCTGAAGCATCTGTGCCAGAGAGGTCGCTGCATTTCCTGCTCCGATGTTGCCAATCTCTCTCAGAACATCGAAGTACATATTGTCAACATTATTTAAATCAAGTTCTGCCAAAGTGTAGTCCTCCTCTCCGGAATAGAAACAATATATTGAGTTTTATCCGCAAAGACTCACTCACTACTCCTCTCTTCTCTCATCGATGATCGTAGAAAGGTCAAGGAGGGAGATCAGGCCTCCGTCCACCTTGCCCACTCCGCTTATGAAGGATTGGGAGCCATTTTTCTCATGCGCCACTTTCTCAATATTCTCGCTGGATATAGTGACGACCTGCTTTACCTCATCTACCAGCATTCCGATGCTTTCATTGGACTCAAACTTTAATATTATTATCCGGCTCTTCCCCGTTATCTCGTCTTCCGGGAGTCCCATCTTTATCCTGGCGCTCATCACAGCAATTACTTCGCCTCTAAGATTGATGACGCCGCGGTAATATACGGAGCTCTTCGGCACCCTGGTAATGCTTTGCATCCTGACGATATTATCAATATAACGGATGTCTACACCGTAATTCTCATTTCCAAGGCTAACTACTATATATTGATTTATCTCACTAGCGTCCGGCTCGACCTTCAGTCCCAGTTCATCTACCATAGCTATCCATTACCCCCTTATATCGATTTTAAGTCGTTTTCTGGTATATTAAAACAGTGCATTTGAATCCAGGATGAGAGCCACTTCGCCATCTCCAAGAATGGTAGCTCCACTGATAATCTTACTGGTATTGATGTACTTTCCAAGGGACTTGATGACGATTTCCTGCTGGCCCATGAGCTCGTCCACAACGAGTCCCGCAAGGCTATCCCCTTTCTTTACCACGACTATCGTAATATTGCTGTTCCCCTCGCTGGTGGACTCAGCATCCAGCATTTCCGAAAGGCGGATAATCGGTATGACAGAACCCCTCAATTGGATGACTTCCTTATTCTCGACCAGGCTCACGTCCGAAACCGGTATGTCCTCGATGGTCTGAATATTACCCAGTGCAATAGCGTATTTCTCTCCGCCGATAATGACCATGAGGGCCTGGATGATTGCAAGGGTAAGGGGCAGACGGATAATGAAGGTGCTTCCCTCTCCAAGCTTCGTCTTTATCTCGACATCGCCGCCCAACTGCTCGATATTCGATTTAACGACATCGAGTCCAACTCCTCTCCCTGAGAGATCGGTGACTTTCTTCGCCATCGAAAAACCAGGGTCAAAGAGCACGTTTATGACCTCTTTTTCGGTCATCTGCGCCGCCATCTCTTCGCTGGCATAGTTCCTGTCAATTATCTTCTGCCTTACGGCCTCAACGTCGATACCGTTGCCATCGTCCCCGACCTCGATGATAACATTGTTGCCATCCTGATAGGCATTGAGGAAGATGGAGCCCGTTTCCGGCTTCCCTCTCTGAGCACGGACATCCGGCATTTCAAGCCCATGGTCGGCGCTGTTTCGAAGGAGGTGCATGAGCGGGTCGCCAATCTGGTCAACCACGGTACGGTCAAGCTCTGTCTCTTCACCAGTAATGGTAAGCTGCATTTTCTTACCCAGCTTTTTCTCCAAATCCCTTATCATACGAGGGAATTTCTGGACGGCGCTCTCGATAGGCACCATTCTGACCTTCATAACGGACTCATGCAGGCTGGTCGTGACGCTTTCAAGGTACTCAATATGCTCATTTACAGCGACGTTTTCGCTGGCTCCGTTCAAGTTGCTGGCATTTGCGGCTGATACGAGGGAATTCTTAGCGATAATGAGCTCGCTGACGAGATTCATGAGTACGTCCAGTTTCTCAATATCGACCCTGATCGTCCTGCTCGTAATGGGCTTTCCTGCCGCCTTCTTTGCAGGGGTTTGTTTCTTTGCTGCCGGAGCCGCAGCGGCTGCCGGCTGTTCTTCCGCAGCGGGAGGCTCTGGCGCGGCCTGTGTCTGCGCCTCTGCCTCTGCCTGCTCATGAGTCTCAGATGCTATGTCGTCGTCCGGTTGATTGGACTCGATCATCTGGTCATTATACTCTTCCCCTATTACGTCCTCTATTTCGGACACTGCCTTCATGGCAGTCATAATCTTATCTATAGGCTCGCTTGAGATCGCAAATACGCTGAAAGCGTTCTCAAATTTCTCGTCCTCGATGTCCTGAGAAGATGGGTTTGATACCACGATCTCTCCGAAATCTTCTACTGCCTTGAAAACCAAGAAAGCCCTTGCGGCCTTTAAGAGACATCCCTGCTGGATAGTCACAGTAAAGCCGTATACGTGATTCCCGCCCGAAATGGCGTCTTTCATCACGTCCATTTGAGCGTCCTCGAACTTTATCTTTTTATAGAGTGCCTTGTCATCACTGCCCGATTGAGAGGACTCTACCTTTGTTTCTTCTTTCTTTGGAGCGGGGGCCGAGCTGTCTCCACTTAAGTACTTATTCAGTTGCTCGATGATAGCGTCATTGTCATCATCGCCTTCATCCTGGGTGTCCCGAATCGTGTCCACATAGCCCTGGATAGCATCCAATGCCTGAAAAAGAACATCAATGAGGTCGCTAGTAACCTTCATCTGTCCGCCGCGGACTGCGGAAAAGACATTCTCAGTATCATGAGTCAATCTTTGAAGACGCTTATACCCCATGGTACCTGCCATTCCCTTGAGTGAATGGGCGGCTCTGAATATTTCATTGATGGCATCCTCATTTTCCGGTTCCTGTTCGAGCACCATCAATTGGTCAGAAAGCGTCTGAATGTGTTCAGATGACTCATCAAGGAAAATACCTAAATATTGGCTAACATCCATTTCATCTTACCCCCACGTCCTTTGTGATTGCTTCAGCTATTTTTTCGAGCGGCTGAATCTCATTTACAAGACCCGCCAACGCAACCGCCTTCGGCATCCCATAGACTGCGCTCGTAGGCTCATCCTGAGCAATCACATAAATTTTCTTTTTCTTATCCAGGTTACGAATACCGACTGTCCCGTCCGCACCCATGCCAGTAAGTACCGCGCAGCAGATCCCATCATAGCTTGAATCCATCAGGGACTCATACATATAATTCGCCGATGGCTTGACTCCCTCTCTTATTGGCTCGTCTGAGTAATATATCCTCGTATTCTGCCCGCTTCGGCCAGCATTCATATGCTTGCCGCCAGCGGCGATATAGACACAGCCCTTCTCGACGATCTCGCCGTCTTCCGCTTCCTTAACCTTTATCTCGGAAAGCGAGTCCAATCTATCGGCCAATGACTTCGTGAAGCCCGCCGGCATATGCTGGACTAAAAGCACTGGAGCATTGAGATTCTTTGGAAGCTTAGGTATCACGCTGTGAAGAGCCCTGGGACCTCCCGTAGAACAGGCAATTGCCACTATCTTATTGGTTCCTGTTGTATGTCCCGTGTTTCTAAGGACAATTTTCTGATTATCGTCTATATGCGTAAATTCACCCTGTCCAGATTGCCTGGTGATTATAGGATTCCTGTCCTTAGAAAGCCTTCCTGCAGTCGAGATCGAAGCAGAAGTCCTGTTCACCGACCTCGTAAGTCCTATTGGTTTTGCTCCAGATACTGCGGTAAGCATTTCCAGAAATTGCTTCTTGAACCTGTCGTCCTTCAGCTCACTCACGCTGTCCGGCTTCTTTATGAAATCGACAGCGCCCAGCTCTAAGGCCTCGATCGTCTCCCTGGTGCCTTCCGCAGTTGTAGAAGAAAACATCATAACCTTGACATTTATCTTCTTTTTTTGTAATTCTCGCAGGAGTTCCAGCCCGCCCATTTTGGGCATATTAACGTCCAATATAATGGCATCAAAATTCTCCTTCGAGATGAATTTTAGCGCTTCCTCGCCGTCGTGCGCGGTCTTTCCAACAATGTACCTGCTGTCGCTGTTAATTATATCACTCACCAATCTTCGCATGAGTGCAGAATCATCAACTACCAATATATTTTTTTCGTTAGCCATCAGCGTGTCTCCTTCTTCCTCTTACGACGTTCCTCTTCAAAAATATATCGAATAATCTCTTCCCGATCCTTCCTGCTGATTCGAACGAATTCTATCCTGTTCTCGTATTTCCCCCTTTGCTTCTCCATTGGCGTAGACATGATTACTTTTCCTATTACAGAGTACCTTTCATCGTCCTCTTCCTTTTCTTCTTCCTCTTTATTATCCTTTTCCGCCTTCGCTGCTTCCTGCTCCAGTGAAAACCTGAATAAAATAAGGTCCCCTTTCTCATAGGGATGGGTGGATATGAACCTGGTGCCGCCTCCGCTGATATCCACAAGTACTCCGTTTTCAAGAGTGAGATCCGCATCTATGAATTCCACCTCATTCATGTGCTCCTTCTCATCCTGATTCAGCGTGCGGCACTTCATATTTAATATGGTATTGAAGCGGTAATATTCTCTTCTTTGGAATTTTTTTAATTCAGTTGTAAGTTCCAGACGCATCGTATACAGGCCGCCTTCTTTTGCCCTGCTGGCCACCTGCGCATAGCATTGGTACAATCCCTTATCCGTATAAAAGCACAAGTCCAATTTTTCTCCCACAGAATAAAGGATGAGTTTTCCCTTCTCCGTTGGGATTGTTACCACTATTTCATCATCTGAGACTACGTCGGATATATTTGATCGGTAATTGGGCTTCTCTTCCGGCTCCCCTTCCTTTGGCTTAATCGGTTTTCTTCTGGTTATATCTAATTTTCCGCCCGGTCTAAGATAATTCTCTATCATTAAATCTCCCCTACTTTCTTTTCACAAACATCTCAAAGAAGCCCCTCATGCCTTTTCTGTAAACAGGGCTCTCATGCGGTATATCCATTAGCGTCTCTGCGATATCCTTAAAAGCCTTTGATGACTTGCAGTCCGGGTCCATTATTGTCACCGGTGTCTGCTGCATTATTGACTTCCCGATCGAATTGTCCAAAGGAATGACTCCCAATAATTCAATCGAAAGGCTCAGATAGCGCTTTACTACTGTATTCAGCTTGTTGAAAAGCTGCTTGCCCTCCTCGCTGGTCTCTATCATATTCGTGATGACCTTTACCGGTATCCCTGCGTTCTCGAATCTTGGATGATTATTAAGAGACTTAAGCAGCGAGTATGAATCAGTGATCGACGTGGGCTCCGGGGTCGTAACTAAGAGGATCTCGCCCGATGCCACCAAGAATTCCAGCACCGCATCCGATATGCCTGCTCCAGTATCGATAATAATCACATCGGCTATGCTGTCCAGTTCTGACAGATTACTGACTAAGTAATTGAGATTATCACGGTTCAAATTCGACATTCCGATTATCCCGGACCCGCCCGAGATGAAGCCTATTTCCATCGGGCCCCAGGTGATGATGTCCCTTATGCTCATTCCCTGATATAGGAGATCCGCCAGGCTATGCTTAGGAATCGCTCCAAACATGACTTCTATATTTGCAAGCCCGAAATCTGCATCAAAGATAATTACCCGTTTTCCATGTCTTTTAAACTGGACAGCTAAATTTATTGCAACGTTAGATTTGCCCACTCCTCCTTTTCCGCTGGTGACAGTAATTACCCTTGCCGTGGGCTGAGGAGCGACTTGGTTCGCCTTTATTATATTTCTTAACTTATCTGCCTGGTCCACTAATCAAGCCTTTCCTCCAAGGAGCAGTCTCACTGTCTTCTGAGCGTTAAATATTGAAAAATCATCCGGGACGTCCTGACCGTCCGTTATATAGGATAGATCCGCTCCCGTGTTTAGCTTCATATTCAAAATGCTGCCCAGTGCGTCCGTCTCGTCAAGCTTCGTGAATATCATCCTAAAGTCCCCAGAATGGGTATAGAGATCCGCAGTCTTAAGCAGATCCCTGTATTTCGTAGTTACTGAGAGAACTAAATAAATCTCAACATTGAGCTTTTTCTTTGCAAGCGCTATGAAACGTTCCTGATCCTCGAAAAGCTCCTTGTTCCTAGGAGAGTGCCCTGCCGTATCTATGAAAATATAGTCATAATCCTCAAACTCCGTAAGAGCGGACTCCATATCTTCAACTGTATACACAATCCTAAAAGGTATCCCCAAGATATCGGCATAGGTACGGAGCTGCTCCGCGGCCTTCACCCTGTACGTATCCGTGGTGATCAGCGCTACATCTACCTTTTTTTCAACACAGAAATCCGAGGCTATCTTTGCGATAGTAGTCGTCTTTCCCACTCCTGTGGGTCCCAGGAAAAATACTGTCTCCGCCTTCTCGCCCTTTTTCTCGATTAAGGCCGGCTCCCCAAAATTCAAAATCATCTTTTGGTAGATATTTACAAGCAAGAAATCTATCGAGAGATCCGGCTTCTGAATCTTCCCTATTTCGTCCAATAAATCGTTCACATACTTTTCATCGACTTCATTGTCTATCAATGTGTCGTGGATAAGCTTTAAGAAGCGCGATTTTTCATCACCCTCATCAGGCTCTTTGTCCTTTTTTTCGTCCTTGTCTTTATTCTCTTCTGATTTATTATCTGAGGTTTTTTCACCTGTCTTTTCTAGCTGCTTCGTGATGAGGCTTTG
>JAGBNY010000061.1 GCA_017634175.1 Lachnospiraceae bacterium | reverse complement strand
TCCAAATTTCTTGTCTTTTTCCGCAATCTTGCAGGGTCAAATTCGGTTACATAGCCCGCTATGCGCCCTCATTTGACCCTACAATCTTACGAAAAAATCCTACGAAATTTTTGTACAGTTATTTATCTACAGCTCCTAAGCAAAATTTCAGAGGATTCTGAAGAATTACATAGAATGAACAGCATAGGAGGAAAACATGAGAGAAAAAATTATTGAAATTATTACTGAAATCAGACCTGATTATGACCCTACCAGCCCTGACTCAAATCTTGTGGAGGACCTGGATTCGCTGGATATCATATCCCTTCTTTCCGAGCTGGAGGATGCCTTTGATATCTCCATCACCATGGAGGAAAAGACAGAGGAGAATTTCGCCACGGTAGATACCGTGATGGAAATGATCGAAAGACTGCAATAAAACAGGACGTAGTAGCATTATGGATCCGATTGCTATAATCATAATCGTAATAGTGGCTAGTGCGTTTCTATTTGCGATTGTTCGGATGCTGCGTGTCAAGATAAAAGGGGTTGAGGCCGAAGGGTATATTAGCCGAATAGAAGAGACCGATTCCACGGACTCTGACGGAGACCCTACGACAACTTATGACTACTATGTCGTCTATAAAACTGAGGAAGGACGGCAGACCGAAGCTACCGTAGGGAATCCAATCGGCAGATACCAAGTGGGAGACAGAGTGAGAGTCAAGCATATGCCAGGAGAGGAAAGCTATGCCTTGGTTATCGGAAAAATATAGGCTTCTTAATCTTCCCCATCGACTTCCAGGAAATAATTGACACCCACGGGCTCATCTCCGGTCTCGCTTAAAAAACCATCGTCATTAAAGACAAAATATCTTTCAATACAGGGCACACCGCCATTTGATTGGTTTCTAAGGTCATAGACCTTGAGGCAGGCATCCTTGTCTTCTGGCAAGGATGCTGAGTCTATAGTATATTTACACCCAGCAAAGTCCATCACCTCTTTCATCCCATGTATTGAGTCTATAATGCTGCCATCCCGCAGAATAAGCTCCGTTCGAAGGTACTGGTCCGCGCCTACCATCAAGGATTCCATTGCGTCATCGCTATAGCCTATGTACTGCAGCCTATCATCCACAGCGGCTTTTCTGTCCTCATGCCATGTCGCATATGAAGCATCTTGCCTGTGGTCTTCGAGGCCGTATTTATCCGCCAGATAATCCCCAAGAAACCTTGTCACCTTGGCAGCGCCCATCAAATTCAAATGCGTCTTATTAGAAAAATCAACGCTGTAGTCCAGACCAATATCGTCAATTTGGGCATACATATCCAGAGCATCAAAGCCGTTCTCCTCGGTATAAGCTTCCAAGCTATTGAACATTCCCAACCGCTTCGCAGAATAATTGGCCGGCATCATCGTCAGCAATATTTTTACATTTTTCTGACGGCATAGGTCCATGACTTTATCAAAAGCCCGAATGGCCTCCCCATCTTCCAGACTCACTTTCTCTCCTACCTCCGCTTCATTTCTTTGCAATTTATATATCGAAGTGGAGATATCCAGACCCTTTAATTTCCCGCGCCAGAGCTCAAAATCATACCGATTCAACTCAAAGATACGGCTATGATAAATCCACATTCTGCTCATCAGATCCAAGGGTTCTTCCACGACATCGTGCGCAACCATATAGTCAATCGCTTCCTGCTTTACCTTGCCAAATGGAACAGCATCAAGGCATTTATGCGCTTGACCGGTCTTGACATCGTTGTCCAAAGCCCTGCCCCCATCTATCACGACCACCTTTGGCGTATAATATTCAAGTGCAGACTTTACAGCGAAATAACTTAGAGGCATCGATTCCCCTGCGGCTGAAAGATTATAGGAAGCAATCCCCTGCTCATCCCATAGCTGCATTGGATCAATCGCATTATGGATGCGGCTCGCTCCGAAAAAAAGGACATCGTAGTCCCTATTATCGGTGTAATACGAAAGCTTATGATAATAGCTTTCCTTGAATGCCAATAGTTTTGAAAGCTGCATCCATATCACTAAGCCGAGCGCAATAAAGATAAACACAGAGAGAAATTGTCTTTTATTCATATGCAAAACCTAAAAAACACAAAGTCCCTTCACAATCATCGCTATATAATGATTGTGAAGGGACCTTTGAATCTAATATTCACGCTGCAGACAATCGTTTTGAATCATAAAACACTCGATAAAAAGTCCTTGAGCCTTGCAGTACGCGGATTAGTGAAGAAGATATCCGGAGTATTCTCTTCCGCTATATTTCCACCGTCCATAAAGAGCACTCTTGTGGCGACTTCTCTGGCAAAGCCCATTTCATGGGTCACGACAACCATTGTCATGCCATCTTCTGCCAGCTTCTTCATCACATCCAGCACTTCTCCGACCATCTCCGGATCCAATGCGGACGTTGGCTCATCGAAAAGCATGACCTCTGGGTTCATGCAAAGCGAACGGCAAATCGCTATCCTCTGCTGCTGCCCGCCTGAAAGCGAGGCTGGAAAGACATCTGCTTTCTCAGCGAGATTCACTCGGTCCAGAAGCTCCATTGCCTTACGTCTGACCTCTTCCTCTTTCATGATCTTAAGCTTCAAGGGAGCAAGGGTAAGATTCTGCATGACAGTCAAATTCTTAAATAAATTGAAGCTTTGAAACACCATGCCCATGCGGCGGCGAATCCTGTCTATGTCTATCTTGGGGTCCGTAATCCTCTCCCCGTCCAGGAAGATATCGCCGCTATCCGGCCTCTCTAGGAGATTCAAGCACCTGAGAAAGGTACTTTTTCCGGACCCAGACGGCCCTATGATAACTATCTTCTCCCCTTGATCCACTTCAAGGCTAACGCCGTCTAAGACCTTGTTTTTGCCGCCGTCAGGATCGGTGAATACCTTAGTGATATTTTTAACGGAGATCACTCTTCCTCAACCTCCTCTCAAGTGCGGCAAGCGCCAGCGTCAAAACCTTGATTATAATGAAATAAATGACGGCTGCGCCAATTAAAGGCATGAAAGGCTCATAAGTTGCCGCTGAGACCTTATTCGCTGCCCTCGTCAAATCTGTCATGGAGACATAGCCTACGATTGCCGTCTCTTTCAAGAGAGTGATGAATTCATTTCCCATAGGAGGGATAATATTCTTCACGGCCTGCGGCAAGATAACGTAAGTCATAGTCATTCCTTTAGAAAGTCCCAAGGAACGCCCTGCTTCCATCTGCCCCTTGCCGACTGCAAGGATGCCGGCCCTCACTATCTCCGAAACGTAGGCGGCAGAATTCAGTCCAAAGGATAGTACCGCTACAAAGACAGGATTTCTGGAACTCGCCATGATTATGAACCACATAATCAGGAGCTGCAAAACAGAAGGAGTCCCCCTGATGATGTCAACATAGGCAGTAGCCAGAAAATTCCATATATTGAATTTCCCCTTTTCGGACTCCGACAGCTTCATGAGCGCAAGCACAGTTCCCAGCAGGATGCCCAATAATCCCGCAAAAAAAGCTACTGTCAGAGTGACTCCCAGTCCATTGATATACAGCTTCCATCGATTCTCAGCAATGAAAGCTGTATGGAATTGCTCTTGAAAATTCATAAAAAAGCCTTATTCCTCAGCCTCGCCAATGTACTCTTCTACCAGCTTATCGAAGGTGCCGTCCTCGTGAATCTCCTTCAATGCGGCATTCACGCCTTCGACCAGCTTGCTATTGCCCTTCTTGATCGCGATTGCATAGCTTTCAGGCTCAAAGCCAAAGCCCGCACCCTCAAGAGACTTGATCTGCTCAGGATATTTCGAGGCAAAGACCGCAGCAGGATTCCTGTCAACTATCACGGCATCTATACGGCCATTTATCAAGTCATTTACTGCGTCCAAGGCCTTATTGTATTCCCTAGGGTCAACTCCTTCTATTTCAGCAGCTATGAAGCTCCCTGTAGTCCCGAGCTGGCTTCCTATGATCTTGCCCTTTAGGTCATCTGCGGTCGCAATCTCTGAGTCAATTGGCACCAGCACACTCTGTACTGCGTCATAATATGAATCAGAAAAGTCCACGTTCTGCTTTCTTTCATCAGTAACTGTCATACCGGCAATTGCACAATCAGTCTTTGTGCCAATTGCTGCAATAAGGGCATCGAATTCCATTTCTTCAATAGATACTTCTAATCCCATCCTAGCCCCGATTTCCTTAATCAAAGCCATATCAAAGCCTTCAGGATTTCCATCGTCCCCTTGATATTCGAAAGGCGGAAATGCTGCATTTGTCCCAGCAATTAGCTTTCCTCCCTCCAGTAAACCTAAATCGCCAGCCTCTGCGCTGCTTGCAGCACCTGCTTCAGCAGCTTCTGCGCTTTCTCCCTCTTCTGCCGCCTCAGTCGCTTCCTTGCTTTCAGCTTCTGCGCTGTCTGCTCCGCCTTCATCAGCCGCTGTCTCGCTGGCAACGGCTTCATCGGCAGCCCCTGCCTCGGCTTCACCCGCGCTTTCTGCTGCCGCGCCTGCAGCGGCCGCCCCTGCGTTATCCGCTGCTCCGCCAGCCGCAGATGAAGCAGTGCCTGTGCTGCCTCCACAGCCTGCAAGCAGCGTGACAGCCATGCAAGCCGATAAAATAACTGATACTAATTCCTTTTTCATGATATTCTCCCTCCCCGAGACCGCCTTAAAGCAGCCCCAAATAAAAAGCATATCTCATGTCATTTCATACAATATGCTTCTTAATATCCTTAATTGTCCTAAAAACTCTCCCCACCGGCAGCCCGATCACGTTATTATAGTCTCCAACTATCCCTTTGACATGCCTCGCAAAGACCCCTTGTATCCCGTAGGAACCAGCTTTGTCCATGGGTTCTCCAGTTTTGATATATTCCCTTATAGCCTCGTCTGAAACGGGATAGAGCTCGACCTCCGTGACCTCATGCCAAGTAATGTAGTAAAGCTCTTCTTTCCTGCGCTTCACAGCAAAGGTGACGCCGGTTATGACCTCATGTTTTCTGCCCTGAAGAAGGGACAGCGTTTTGAAGGCCTCATCTTCGTTTTCAGGCTTACCCAGGATTTTGCCATCAATCGAGACCAGAGTATCGGCCCCGAGAATGAGGAAAGTGTCCCTTACATTTTCTCTTATCATCCTATCCGCCACGTCGGCAGCCTTTATCGATGAAATAATTTCCGCCGCTTTCTCAGGGTCCCTTTCATCGGTATCTTCCGGCGCATTGCTTGGCATGACTATATAGGGGATATCCACATTGTATAAAAGTTCTTTTCTCCTTGGAGATGCAGACGCCAATATAAGCGGACTCTCCCTTGTAAGCTCTAATTCCTCATTCCCGCTGTCCATATTCACCTCGTCAATATCCGCAATCAAACAAACCTCAACCTTTAGCCTTCAATCCCTGAAGCTCTGCCGCAGCTACAGGCGAATGAAGTGTCTCGTACCTATAAATAATATATCCAGTATACCCCTGTGCCCTCGCTTTGTCTACCTGTGTAGCAAGATTTGCGGAAGAAAGTCTCCAGCCAGGATCGCTTCCTATTGCTTGTCCGGCCTTATATGCGGCAAGCCCCACATAGAGCGGGATCCCGGCAGTATCCATCTTCTTCCAAGCCATCAGTCTCTGCGTGTACATTTGAACGGTCCCAGTCGAGCTATAATTATCCGACCAATATATCTGAGGGCAAATATAGTCCACGTACCCCGGTGTAGAAAGCCAGGTACGGACATCCGCACCCATCCTAATGCAATTATCAATATTGCCCTGGGGAGAGATTCCGAAAATCTTGCCCTTGCTCTCGCAAGTCTGGTGAACCCTTGTGACCATAGCGTTTATTGCCGCCGTCCCAATCGGCGGGAAATAGTCATCGAAATGAATACCATCTACCGCATAATTATCAGCTATTTCCTGAACACCCGCAACTACATTATCAGTAGTGGCAAGGGCGGGATTCCCTGAGATTGCGCCGTTCCTGTATCCATAGGGATTTATCCAGGCATGGAAAGTAAGTCCCTTTCCATGGGCTATCGACACCATGTCCGAAAGAGGGTCAAAGCCTGGATTTCCATTCAGCATTGTTGTGCTCCAGGGATAGATATTCGAAGGATAGACCGCATCGTTATGAGAGCGCACATGCACAAATAGCGCATTGCAGCCCTGATTCACCGACTGCTGACACATTGCGTCAAACGAGGCATCAAAAGCCTCTTTGTTCTTGCCCTTTAAGTAGGCCTCATAATCCAGAAACGAAATCCAAACGCCCTTAAGCCCCGATGCCGCAGTAGCCGCCCTCACTTCATTCGCAGGAAGCTGTGTCAATGCAAGAGCACCAATGAGCAATCCCGCGGCTGCTTTCTTAACAATTTTCAAAAAATTCAATTTCATTCTTCAGACTCCTTTTTTTCGTACACTCCAGCGTACCCACTCATGTTCCCTGTGTCAGAGATTACCAAGGAATCGTCACGCTTCTCGAAGGATAATGACACCTTCTCGTCCTTGAAGATTCCTACGTTTTTTTCGGCGGAGACATTCGCCACTCCTGCGAGTTGGTCTTCCCCATTCTTCTTTATGTTGAATTCAAAGGCATTGTCATCTGCGGGATATAGTGTGACTTCCATGCTCCCCAGGACAAAATTCCCGTCCCATGAAACGGGCTCGTCCTTCTTTTCATCATAGAGTGAAAAACTTGAATAATCCCAAATATCGCCCCCCTCGGAATCGTATACTGCGACCTCGCCCGAAATGGCATTTACAGCGACATACTCTTTCAAGTCTTCCCCATCTGAATTCACGACTCTGTACGTATACCAGTTCTCATCGTCCACATTTACGACTTCACTAAATACCGCCTTTGCCTTTGTATCATAAAGCTTGTCTTCGACAATCTGATCCGCATCCTCCTGGGTAATCTCAGCAGGGATGTCTTCCTCCTCGGTTTCCGTGATCTCTGGCTCCTTTTTTCCCCAGAATCCGCATCCAGCTAAATTCGCCGCAAGGACTGCCGCCAATATGAAAATGGCGGCAATCCTTACTTTGCGGCAAATATGGGCATAAACTAATTTCATATACAGCCCTACTCCTAATTATTGAACTAATCGTGCGGGTCACACCCGCACGATTTTGATGCCCGTAATAACGGTCACTCAATTATGAATTCCAGTATTTGGCTATCGCTTCAGCCTCGGCCTTTGCCGCCGCCCTCAGCTTATCTCCATCATTCAAGGCCTTTCTATCGTCAGAATTGCTTATATAAGCATGCTCGACTATGAGACCAGGTATGCCCTTTGCGGCCGAAGTCCTTATGACGGAATAGTAATCATTCCCGCCTTCTCCTTGCCTGGTTTTTGCACCATTATTAGTCGTACCAAGGGCATTTGCCACAGCCTTTGAAATATGAGACGCAAGGCTCTGTTTTGCCACTTCGCTCTTCAATGAGTAATAGACGCAGGTACCCTTTGTAGAGGATTTCTCAGTGGAATTGCAGTGCAGGCTCACAAAAAGATTGCAATCTTTGGACTCTGCGTAGTCCGTTCTATCGGTCAATGACACATAGGTATCATCCGTCCTCGTATAATAGACCGTGGCTCCCATTTCTTCAAGATATTCTCCAACCATGTCTGAGAGCTTGAGATTTAGGTCTTTCTCCAGGGTATTGCCCTTGGTCGCTCCGCCATCGGATCCGCCGTGTCCTGCATCCAAGCAAACCACAAGCCCATCCGCATCCTCGCTGCTGCTGGAGCTGCTGGAACTGCCGGAAGAGCTGCCGGAGCTATCGCTACCGCTGGACGATCCTACGGTCTTTATTTCCGCCGTGGCATAGACCGAGAAATCCGCCTTAGACCTGGCAAGGATAGTGAATGTCTGACCTGACTTTACTTTGCTTAAGGCCTTCACCTTCCCGGTCTTTTCGTTAATCGAGATATAGTCCTCGTAATCCGAAAGATCCTCATCGATGCTGTAGACTAGAGTCTCATTCATCGCACTCTTTGGCGTAATCTTTGGTTCGAAGGTCATTACCGGTGTCACACTCTGTCCGGACTTCGCAGTAAGCTTATAGGTATCCTTCTTGAATTCTATCGATGAAGGATTCAGGAAGTCCACGTGGCTCTCAGTGCCCTCTATCATCGTCCCGTTATTATTATAAACCGCGACTACAGTATAACGGACTCTTTCTCCTGTAGGAATCTTGTTCGCAACAGTCGACACGAAGGATGTCGCTGAATTCGTGCTATTCAGCTTGCAGTCCTGGACTATTCCGGAATATGCCTTATCCTCGACATCGAAGGCTTTGGTCGATGAATTGTACTTATATACCTTTCTAGTGATCTTGTAGCCATAGACCTCCCAAAGCTCGTTGCTTCCTCTGCCCCAGCTCAACTCTGCATCAGCCTTATTATTCTGATTGCTGTCGGACCACTTCGCCTTAAGATTCGTGACTGGATAAGGACGTCCGCACTCACTTACGGTCTTAGAAATCGCCCCAGCGGCATTGAGAACGCTCCCATTCCTATTCAACGCCGTGACTTTGCAATAATAGTACTTGCCAGGCGTAAGCGCATTTTTCGTGCTATAGAAAATCTGGGATACATCCAGCTTCTGATTATTGAAAATCTTCTTATTGGATGACTTCGTAGCCGTTATGACCTTAGTCTCACTGCCAGACTGGAAATCAGGGCTCGTGCTTATCTCTATCTTATAAGATTTAGCGCTCTTCACCCCCGTGAACTTAAATACGACGTCTCTGAGTCCGCTCGGCACACTCTCCAGCCCCGGTGCCGTCCCTTCTCCCAGCTTGATCGTCTTCTTATTGACCCATTCAGATGCCGGCACTGAGACCGCAGTATTGTCCACATATATCATCCTTGCGGCCGTTGCGAATTTCATTGTATAGGAATGAGGATCGTCTGCCTTCTTTTCGACATCTCCATCATGCAAGTCCTTTATTAAGCAGATGTCAGAGCCCTCGTCGAAATAGGTGAATACATTCGCCACGACTCCGCTGCTCTGGACATTCTTCAACGCCTTTTTCTTTCCCGCATACTTGGTCAAGGTCATTTCCGAAGGCTTCACCTCTACCTGCTCGGAATCAGACCCTTTCTTCGTATCCTTATGATAAACAAGATAGGCCGGTGCATTTGTGCTGACAAACTCAATCCGGATATCCTCGTAGCTGTGTCCAGTCGCCATCTCCGTGACAAAAGGAGCCGCCTGACAATACGCCGCCTCGCCCTCGCCCATAGTGCCGTAGACATCCTGGCCTACAGGAACTATCCTGTAAAGCAGATCTGCTCCCTTATTGATTGTGTCCACAAGAGCGGTCTTATCCGTATAAGTATTTTTCGCCGACTTCTTTGACTGAGCCTTAACCTCAGATTCATTCAAGCAATCCCAGGTGCCGGCCGTATTCAATCTCCAAATCTCATAATAGGTCTTCTTGCCCTTGCCATTACTCTTCACTTTGTTCCAGGTAAGCTTCACCCTGCCCTTCTGATCCATAATGGCTTTCAATTTCTCAGGTGCCGGCAAATTATTCGCATTATCAAAGAGCCGCCTGGTATTCACCCCCTGCATCAAGAGCTGCCCTTCGGACTTCTTGATTTCATAGTTCCCGCTGACTGTAATCGGATAGAACGTCATCTTGTATGTAAAGGTATTCGCTGACGGCGTGCCGCTGACCTTATCCACCTCCCCAGTGAATCTGACCGAATTGAAGGACACCATGTCGTTGCCGATCAATTTATAGCGATTGTTCCCGTCCGGCAGGATGACTCTTCCATTCTCATCCATGAAAGTGAAAGATTTAGCCGTAAGAGAGCTGCCATCGTAGGTCTTGGTGGCGCTGGCAGAGCTGATCGTAAAGCGCGCCTTATTTATGCTGACGATGAAACGCAAATTCGCTCCGACTGACTCCAGCTCGTTCCAGCTAATAGTCCCGTCATCCTTTTCCTCTGACAGGCTGGAACCGCTAACTGTCTTATTTTCACTCGCAGTGTCTATCGAACCACGGCTCACTGTCTTATTTTCGCTCGCAGTCGCTATCGAACCACGGCTCACCGTCTTATTTTCGCTCGCAGTCACTGAGTCATGGCTTACAGTCTTATTTTCGCTTGCAGTCGCTGCGTCTCGGTTTACAGTCTTATTCACGCTCACAGAAGCTTCGTCCTGGCTGACTGTACCATTCTCGCTCACTGCCTTATAGACGCTCGATACCCTTACAGATTCCGCCGCATCAAGGCTAGATGTCTCACTAAAGCTGCTTGCCTCATTTGAGCTTGCAGTCTCGTTTATCCCCGGCTTCGAGTCCGTCTCTCGGGACTCATCGCTTTCGCTTTTTTCTGAATCCTCCGACTTGTCATTGCTCACGCTCATTGCAGAAGAATCAACATTTTTTTCTGTACCCTGTTCTTCGGACGCTGAATCCGTGCTCACGCTCTTCTCATCGGAATCGCCAGCAGAACTACCCTCATTCTCTGTATCTCCCTCAGCATCCTCAGTCTCAGAGCTCTTCTCATTATTGAGTTGGCTGTTCTTTGTCCCGTCCTTTTCCTCAGAAGCTTCGAATTCTGTCTCATCGTCTTCTTCAAGGACCTCAATTCCACCATCGTAGTCCGTTAATTCGATTTCTGAACCCTGTAGTTCGGATTCCTGTCCGAAAATCTCGACTCCTTCAAAATCAGATTCCTGCTCAGAAACCTCGACTGTTTCAAACCCGGACTCTTGTCCAGAGATCTCGACACCCTGAAGCCCGGATTCCTGCCCTGCAATTTTTACGCCTTCTAACGGTGAATAATCATCCGACACTTCAGCAAATTCCACAATTTCCTGTTCATCATCCGTTTCAACGTACTCAAATTCAGAGCTTCCCAATAAATCGGATGAATCCTCGGATCCCAATCCCTCCAATGCGCCCACCGGAGCTATGGTATTGGGATTTGGAACAGCCACCACCTTATATTCATTCGCACTCACCAATATACCGCACTGGGATGCGCTCTTCGCCCCATTATACGAAAGGCCGGGATCATAGTTGCCGGTATAATAATAAAAGTGGTACCCGTCCGTATTGTCGAAAAGTGAATTTATAGAATACCCGACTGAATTGTAGGGAGCGCCCTTCGCATAATCCGACTTCAATTTTAACTGGGCCGCACCGACAGTTTCCAGTTCAGAATCTCCCCGAGAATTTCCCACGACTGCCGAAGAATCATCCTGAAGCTCAATCTCACCATCGGATTCGTCCTTGCTATCGGACTCCGACTCAGTCTCGTCCTCGTCCTCATCCGACTCTACCGGAATAAGATATTCATCTGCCCCAACCTCCACCGTTTCTTCAAGATCAGCAGCACTTCCTGCGATCTCGCTTTCTTCTCCGAAGGTCTCGCCCTCGCCCAAAACAGGCGCTTCTACAAGTTCATCTCCAAGCACCTCTTCTTGGACTCCAGACTCTGCTTCTACCTGCTCTGAGGCCGATTCCTGCGACGTCGGGACTTCCTCGACTAATGCATCTGATTCGATTGCTGCGCTCTCTTCAATTGCTGTGGATTCCTCAACTGCTTCCCCTTCAACCGTTTCTACGTCCAGAGCCTCTGCCCAGACGCCGCCTGTCCCGCCGCTAACAATAAGCGACAATGTGAGAATCAAGGCAGCCATTACCCGAAACCGTTTTTTTCTCATTCTTCTCCTGCTCCCTTTCACGCCGCAGATTATTCAACATACTTGCTTTACCGTTCCATAAGCTTCGTAAATAAACCGCAGACATACTTTTTATGTTAACCTAAAGACACGATAACCTTTAATATATCACATACTCAAAAAAAAGTCGACATTTTCACAAACCTTTCACGAAGATGATTCGTTTCCTTTGCGCGAGCTCTTGCCCACATTATACTTAACACATACATTTTGTGCGTTTACCGCAAACTACTTGTCTGCATCATCAGGCTCATACCCCGGTATATCCTGATATGTATCCGTAGGGAAATCATAATTCACAGCCTGCCCATAAAGAATGTCCAATAACTCGTCCACATTGTCCTTTGTTACATACACCCCGAAGCCCTGAGACAAAAGCCTCTCATCCGTCTTCCCGTGGTAAACGGTATCCACCACCATATTCGACACCTCCGGATTGAAATGGCTCGTCTCGTAATAATTATCCATATTGAGGGTAATATCATTGAAACCGCTGAAATTCCAATACTCTGTAATATCGGAAAGCTTCCGCAAGAACACAAGATATCCATTGGCGATATCCTTTTTGTAGGTGTAGCCATTGATCGGATTCGTGAATATCCTCAGCTTTATGTCATGCTCTTCGCAAAGCTCCTTGAATTCTCGTATTTCCTCAAAGCACTCCTCCCGCGGCCTATAGTAATCCGACCAGGAGGGCTTCAGATTGCCGTAATCGAACTGGGTCTTAATCGTGAGATTCTCAGAACCGGTCTCCAAGATCCTTGCACCGTACTCTAAGTCCCTAGAGTCCTTTGCCATGTGCTTCTGTATGACTTCGATTGACTGCGAAATCGTTATCAGATCCAGATAACTCAAATAAAACTTGATTTTATCCATCAAAGTCCCGTCCCATGGAAAGGGCTTACGATAAAGCTGATTCACATGAGAAGCAGGATCCACGAAATAAGTGATGTCATCCAAGGCAACAGTCACATTCTTAGGTACGATTCCGCGGTCTATGAAGTCCTTAAGATTCTGAAGATGCTCATTTACGGTGCCCTCTGAATAGGACATATCGTAGTAGCGGCCATCGTCCATCCTGGTCACGTCAAAGAAGCCCGCCCTGGATGAGCCAAAGAGGAAGGAATCGAATTTGTCCGGATGAGTGAGCACGTTCTTCATCTTGACATAGACCTTATTCGGCTCCACCCCATTGCTTACTATGCAGTTCCAATGAAAGACGTTGTACGGATCCAGCCCTACCCCCGCAGGCAAGAAAACGAGGGACAGCAGGCACAAGAATACTAAGCATTTTGAGATGAACTTTCGCATAAACAAGACCTTTTAACTCAGTAACTATCGTCACCGCCCTGAGAATCATCCAAATTTGCAATTTCAAACAAGCTGGATTCTCAGGGGTTCTGAATAGTCAGATATTTTTAAAAATTAAAGTATATGAAGCTCTGCGTGGTTCCCCCATGCAGCTTCGAGACGATTATGAGGGAAGTAAGACCCAGATACACCGCCCATCTGAGAACAGCCGGAAGCTTACCAAACTCCGTTGGTATGTCCCTTTTAAGGGATATGAAATCATAGATACTAAGCGCGATTATAGACGCCAGGAGCTTCCAGAGCCCCAAATCCGTAATCGCAAGATCCGACATCATCTTTTCCCAGGCATCGAAAAAGTGCAGTATCACCCCATTATGCAGATGGGTAATAATGTAGACCGCATCCTTGAAGGTATCCACCCTGAAGAAGATCCAGGCGAAAGTAGCACGAAGAAAGGTAAAGATGACAAGCCCCACTCCTGCAAGGGCTGCAAGCACCGCCTTTCCTCCCTTGACCGGCTTCATGTCCCTTATATTCATCCCATCGCCCGCCGGCTTTTTGAACCATCCTTCGGCTATCTGGAAGCAGGCATGAAGCATACCCCAGAGCACGAAGGTCCAGCTTGCGCCGTGCCACAGGCCCGAAACCATGAAGGTCGCCATAAGATTGCGGTCACGCTTCCACTTGGAACAGCGGCTCCCGCCCAAAGGAATGTACACATAGTCCCTTAGCCAGGTCGATAGCGAAATATGCCACCTGGACCAGAATTCCTTTATGCTTTTTGAGAAATAAGGGCTCTTGAAATTCTGCGCAAGATTAATATTGAAGAGCTTTGCGGTGCCTATGGCGATATCCGTATAGCCCGAAAAATCGCAATAGATCTGGAAACTGTACATCAAGACTGCCATGATCAGTGTCAGCCCAAAATAATTCTGTACGTTTCCATAGACAGTATCCACGTATTTGCCCAGAGAATCTGCGATTATGAGCTTCTTAAACAGCCCCCAAAGCATCATTCTGAGTCCGATAGAAGCACTTTCAGCATTGAAAGGCTTCTTTTCCTCCGGAAAGAGCTGGGGCATCAAAGCATCAGCCCTGCCTATGGGACCCATGACAATATGCGGAAAAAATGATACGAAGAGCGCATATCTGGCGAGATTTGGCTCAGGGGAAATCTTCCCCTTATACACATCCACCAGATAGCTCACGGACATAAAAGTATAGAACGAGATCCCTACCGGAAGCATGAGCTTCAAGGTGAATGGATCCAACTTAAATGAAAGAAGATTCAGCACCCTGGTAGCTGTAATCAGCATGAAATTGAAATACTTGAAAAAGAAGAGAAATCCCAGAGAGATTATCAAGGCCCCGAAAAGCACAAGTTTTCGGCGCCTTTCATCGGACTTGGGAATATTCCCAAGCATGAGCGAGGCTTTCCAAGTCACGACTATGGTACACAGAAGCATGATGATATAGCCCGACCCAAAGGCCAGGTAATAAAACATGCTAATCGCAAGAAGAGTTATCCATCGGACTTTTGCCGGGCTTATCCAATAAAGCAAGAAGGCAAGCGGCAGAAAGAATAAAAAAGGCAATGAATTAAAGAGCATTTCCCCGAATGTCCCCCTGTCAGGATATTGAAATCACGGTGCCGCTTTTGCCCGAAAGCGCCAATTCTACGGACTCAATAGAGGTAATCAACACGCGCGGAGTCCTGCCGCCTTCAGTCGGCTCTTCCGCCTTATGTTTCAGGAAATCCACCGCCGCCTCGATCTTCGGAAGCATGGTTCCCTCTCCAAAGCCCGATTCCTCTATCATTTTCTCCGCCTGAGATAAGGTCAAATGGGGTATGAGCTCAGGTTTAGCGCCGCCAAAGTCCCTCATGACTCCCTCGACGCTTGTGAGGATAATCAGCTCATCCACATCCAGTTCCTTCGCAAGAAGAGAGGCTATGCTGTCCTTTTCTATGACCGCACTTGCGCCCTTCAGTGCGCAATTCTGCTCTATCACGGGGATTCCGCCTCCGCCCGCTGCCACGACTATCATCCCTGCATGAAAAAGCTCCCTTATGGCCTCAATCTCGACTATCTCAATAGGCTTCGGCGCGGCTACGACCCTGAGATATCCCTTTCCCGGGTCTTCCACTGTGAAATTGCCCTTCTGCTCCTCCATTGCCGCCTCCTCGGCAGACATATGGCGGCCGATTATCTTGCTGGGCGAATAAAAGGCTTCATCGTAAGGATCCACCGTGACCTGCGTCAAGAGCGTCACGACATTCTTGGAAATCCCCCTGGACAATAGCTCGCTCTTCAAAGAATTCTGGATATCGTATCCCACGTAGCCCTGGCTCATTGCGGAGCAGACGCACATCGCAGCCGGAGAATAGTCCGGATAGAGGTGCCTTAGCTCAGTCATGGCCTTATGTATCATGGAGACCTGGGGACCATTCGAGTGCGTGATCGCAAGCTCATATCCATTCTCAACCAGATCCGAAAGCGCCTTGGCGGTATGCCGCACCGCGCCCCACTGCTCATGGGTGGTGAGCCCTAAAGCATTATGTCCAAGCGAAACCACAGCCCTGATTTTATCCATATCCATCCTCCTTAGAAACAAGTGAAGTTCTCATCCTATCACAAATCAGATTTTTTTTAAAGATTTTAGATTTTTTTATCTAAATCCCTTGAATCGTGCCATTTTCTTTTGTTATAATAGGGATAATACTCATTTCTTTAATTTATATTTGGAGGACGTAATGGAAAGATCTTGTGGAATCTTGATGCCTGTGTCATCTTTGCCTTCCGATTATGGAATCGGCTGCTTCTCTAAAGAGGCTTACGAATTTGTAGACCAGCTCGCAGAGGCCGGTCAAAGCTATTGGCAAATCCTGCCTTTGGGACCCACCAGCTTTGGTGACAGCCCATACCAGTCATTCTCGACCTTCGCAGGAAACCCTTACTTCATCGACTTGAAAGATCTGCTTGATAGGGGATGGTTAGACAAGGGCACGCTTCGCAAGCTGGACTTCGGCTCCAATCCCGACAAGGTGGATTACGAAGCCCTGTTCAATTCCAGATTCCTCGCGCTTAGGATTGCTTTTGAGAATTCCTCTATCACAAAGTCCGCCAAATTCAAGAAATACGTGAAGGCAAACGAGGAGTGGCTTACAGATTACGCTCTCTACATGGCCATAAAGACAGATAATGACTACAAGGCGTGGCAGGAGTGGGACGAGCCCCTGCGAAACAGGGATGAGTCCGCTATCAAAGCCGCAAAAAAATATTACAAGAACGACATCCTTTTCTACGAATTCCAGCAGTATATCTTTAACGAAGAGTGGCAGGAGCTGAAAAGCTATGCCAATAAGAAAGGCATAAAGATCATCGGGGACGTGCCTATCTATGTCGCCCTCGACAGCGCGGACACCTGGTCCAACTGGAACCTCTTCCAATTTGATAAGAATGGCAACCCTATCGGGGTCGCGGGCTGCCCGCCGGATGCCTTTACTGCCTTGGGGCAGCTTTGGGGCAATCCGCTCTATGACTGGAATTATCATAAAAAGACCTCCTATGCCTGGTGGATAAAGCGGCTCCGCCGTTCCTTCGAACTATACGATGTGGTGCGCCTTGACCATTTCATAGGCTTCAATGCCTATTATTCAATACCCTTCGGCGCCGAGAATGCGGTTAACGGCAAGTATTTGCCGGGTCCCGGGATCGCCTTCTTCAACCAAGTGAAGAAAGAACTGGGAGACCCGCCTTTCATCGCAGAGAACTTAGGCGTCCTCACGCCAGAGGCCATGAAGCTCCTGAACGAGAGCGGCTATCCTGGTATGAAGGTCCTGCAATTCGCCTTTGATGGCGGCGATTCGGATTATCAGCCGCATCATTACGAGAGGAATTGCGTAGTCTATACCGGCACCCACGATAACGACACCACCTTCGGCTGGTTCAAGTCAAGAAAGGCTAAGGATCGCGCCTTGGCGGTAAAGTACCTTCATCTTGAAAATGTGCCGATTCAAGAGATACCATTCGAATTCATAAGGGCGGCATACGCTTCCGTTGCGGATCTCGCCATCATTCCAATACAGGATTTCCTTGGGATCGGGAGCGAGGGGCGCATAAATTACCCATCCACGATCGGGACCAATTGGCAGTGGCGGATGGGAAAGAGAGACTTCGGAAAGCGGCTCATAAAGCAGATCAGGGAAATGGCAGAGCTCTATGCGAGGGCCAAGGAAGAGACTCCTTCAAAGCGCAGAAGGCGCAAAAAAAATGAAATGTCCGATGAAACGGGCAGCAGCAATGAAACAACTGAAGCTCTGAAGGCTCAAGAAAAATCCGATGATGATAGTTCCGGAACAAAGCTTTCTGCAGCCCGCAGAGGCAGACGGGGGCGCAAAAAGGCGGAAGCTGCGACTGAGACGGCCAGCCCCGCGTCTGATACACAAGCCTCAGTTCCAGATGAGCCGCAGGATGCAGCCGCAGCAGAGCCTAACGAGGCGGCCATGACTGAGCTTATAGATGCAGCCCCAGGAGATTCTCATTCCGATTCCCCGGCTGAGATTCAGGACGCAGCCCCAGCCGAGACTCAGGATGCAGCCCCAGCGGAGACTAACGATACAGCGCAGCCTAAGCCAAAAAGACGTCGCGGCCGCAGAAAAAAGAATGAAACCATAGAATAAAACCAGGAGGATTAATAAAATGAAAAAGGTTGCTTGTTTACTAGCTGATGGATTCGAGGAAATCGAGGGTCTCACCGTTGTTGATATGTGCCGCAGGGCGGGCATCGACATAAAGACCGCCTCCATATCCGACTCACTCGAAGTCACGTCCTCAAACGGTATAACTGTGAAGGCCGATTGCAAATTCGACGATATCAAGTTCGATGAAATGGACATGATAGTGCTCCCAGGCGGCGGGCTCGGCACCGAGAACCTGGAGAAGTTCGCTCCGCTTAAAGATGTACTGCTTTCCTTCAATGAAAAGGGCAAATTCATCTCAGCTATCTGCGCGGCTCCCAGAATCCTTGGCGACCTTGGTCTCTTAAAGGGCAAAAAAGCCATTTGCTTCCCGGGGCTTGAGGGCAGGCTTACCGGAGCCACTATCATGTCCAATGAAAAGTGCGTCACGGACGGACATATAGTCACCGCCAGGGGAATGGGCGCTTCCGTCGAATTCGCCGCAGCCATCATCACTCAGCTCTTAGGCGCCGAAAAGGCCGAGGAGATCGAACGCCAGGTGCAGTTCCTGATCTGACGCCTTATGGAAAATATAGAAATCGAGAAAAAATGGCTGGTCGAGAGATTCCCTGATGACCTGTCTCGCTTTGACTGCCTTGAAATCGAGCAGGGATATCTTTCAACAAGTCCCACTGTCAGGATAAGAAAAGAGAATGATGATTATTACCTGACATATAAGTCTTCCAAGGATATGCCCGAGGGCAGCGTCCTCTCACACGAAGAGTACAATCTCCCCCTGACACGGGACTCCTATGCACATCTTCTGTCAAAGTGCGATGGACGGCTCATTTCCAAAAAGAGGTACCTCATACCTTTAAGGAATGATCTTACAGCCGAATTGGATATTTTCGAAGGGGTATTCTCGCCCCTTATGATCGTAGAGGTAGAATTTGAAACAGAAGAAGCCGCTCTCTCTTTCGAAGCCCCGGATTGGTTCGGCCCCGATGTAACGGGCGATCCAAAATACAGAAATGCCGTAATGGCCTATTCGTAAGCTATTGATAGAGAACGAATCAACAAATTCGTTTGCTATAGAATCATACGTTCCCAGAGGACAATCAACCGTCCTCTGGGTTTTGCGTTTGGAGCTGTAGATGAATAACTGCACAAAAATTTCAGATTGCAGGGTCAAATGAGGGCGCATAGCGGGCGATGCATGAATGCATTTATGTAACCGAATTTGACCCTGCAAGATTACGGAAAAAGATACGAAATTTGTACAGTTATTTGTCTACAGATCCTTAGTACACGGTGAATTGTCATGGAAAATAAGATTCCGCAAGATGAAAAAGAAGCGCTGTCCAGGCTTTCTGACTCAGGAGAGGAATTGCTGCCGGGAGAGTGCCAAAGAAAGGACGGCAGATTCCAGTTTTCAAAGATGGTGAACGGGAAACGTGTGACTATCTACGATTGGAGCCTGAGCGAGCTCCGGGATAGGGAAGCCCTCGTTTTCGAGAATGCCAAGAACCAGATAAACAAGAGGAAAAATAAGTCCAGGAATAAGAGGTCTTCCTTCAAGGAATGGTTCCTTGTGTGGCTTAGGCACCATACTTCGGACGTAAAGCCCACCACCAGGTCCAGGTATTACTACGATTTTTCCAGCTGCATGGAGCCCATCATCGGGACAATGCCGATTGATGAGATAACCGGAGACGACTGCCAAAGGGTGATTGACTATGCAATGGACAAGAGAGGAATAAACTCAGTAAAGTCCTGTGTATTGGTCATGAAAAAATGTCTCCAGACCGCAAAGAGGCATAAGCTTATTGAGCGGAACCCTCTGGACGAGGTGAAGATGCCTACCGGGGACTCGAAGCAGAGGACGGCCATTCCAAAAGAAGACCTGGTTCTCCTTCGGGACTTCGCCTATACTGAATATACCTACCGCATGGTGGGAGACCTGCTTACCATCCTCATAAATACAGGCATGAGGATAGGCGAGCTCCTTTCGCTGACCTTCGATGACATTGACTTTGAAAATAATAAGATAAGGATAAATAAGACCATCCACTATTGCCGTGTGAAGGGGAAAAACCGGCTTTTCCTCACCAGGCCCAAGACCGATACTTCGGAACGCTTCATTCCCATGAATCCTACCTGCCGCAAGGCGGTGGAGAGCCAGATTGAACGGGCTAAGCGAGCCTGCAGCAGGCCTAAGTCCGTGCCCTTTTTGGATGACATGGGAAACGAGACTGACCATGTAAAGGGATTCATCTACGTGCGGGAGAACACATCGACTCCCTACTATGGGACAATGATAGCGACAAAACTTCGAGCCTGCCAAAAAAGATACAATACCTATGCGAAAAAACACGGACTGAGGCTCATTGACGAATTCTCCCTGCACCAGCTCCGGCACACCTATACCAGCGAAATGTACGATTCGGGAGTGGATGTCCTCTATGCCTCAGAAATCCTGGGTCATAAAAATGTGCAGACGACTATAAATATTTATACTCATCTGACCGAAGAGAAAAAGAAAGACGAGACAAACAAATTGCAGGTAATCGAGGTTTAGGATTCTACAGAACGGACTTTCACTTTTTTTTCACACCTCGATAAGATTTGTATCACAAATCGGGATTATTATGGCACACATCAAATGAAATTGAAGCGCTGATCAGCAGACCATCAGCCCATATATCTTTTTAGGTTTTTTGTCTGCGGCAACGATACTCATATAGAAGGAGGTAAAGGTATGAACGATTATAATGATAGTAACAGGACTACAGGCAATGCAGGCTACACCAGCAGCGCAGGAAGCAGTTATTCAAGAAACAGCGATACATCAGGGAACAGGACATATGCGGGCTCAGGATACGACAGCAGGAACGGGGCCTATTCCACAGGGTCAGGCCGGTATCAGGAATACCGATTCACGAATAATAGTATTCCGACCGGCCCCTCAAAGAAAAAGGCTACTCCTTTCTGGAAGAAAGCCCTTACGGCAGTGGCCTTGGGGCTGATCTTTGGAGGCTTTGCAGGAGCTGGCATATATGCGACACAGATGCTGACCGGCGGCAACAAAATCGCCAAGACTGAAAGCGCAGCTCCAGTCCAGCAGACTGCCCCAGCGCAGCAGGCCGCACCGACCGAGCAGCCAGCACCGAGCCAGACCCCGGCCACAGGCAATGGCAATGGCACTCCGGCGGCTCCAAGCGAGGAATTCCCGGGTCTTGCTACGGTATCACAGGAAGCCCCGCAGAATCCTCCGGTCTCAACGACCACAGCTTCAACCGGGACTGGCGGAGCGATCACCGGTCTAGACGTATCACAGGTCGCTGAGAACGTGATGCCCGCAGTTGTTTCAATCACGAACGACTACACTTCCACCCAGTCCGATATTTTCGGACAGAGGTATCAGACCAGGAACGAGGCGGCTGGTTCCGGCTTCATAGTTGGACAGAATGCGGAAGAGCTGCTTATCGCCACTAATGAGCACGTTGTGGCTGGCTCAGACAAATTGAAAGTCCAATTCATTGACGAGAGCACGGCCGAGGCCTATCTCAAGGGAGAGGATGTCTCAGCGGATCTCGCAGTAATATCCGTCCCGCTCTCATCGCTTTCAGCCGATACCAGGAAAGCGATCCGGGTCGCGACTCTGGGCGACTCCGACAATCTGAAGGTCGGTCAGACGACGATTGCCATCGGAAACGCTCTTGGGTACGGTCAATCGGTCACGACCGGCGTGATCAGTGCCTTGAATCGTGAAGTGACGCTGGACAATGGGACTCACAAGCTGATTCAGACGGATGCGGCCATCAATCCCGGCAATTCAGGCGGCGCCCTCCTCGACATAAACGGAAACGTGATCGGGATCAACGAGGCGAAGCTTTCCTCCAGCTACGTGGAGGGCATGGGCTATGCCATCCCTGTCTCCATTGCGAAGCCCATCATCGATGAGCTCATGAATCAGCAGACAAAAACGAAGGTCCCGGATGAAGAGAGAGGCTATCTTGGAATCAATGGCCTTGATATCACTCAGGACGTTGCAGAGCAGTACAATATGCCGCAGGGCGTATATGTGGCAAAGGTCGGCAGCGGACTCGCGGCAGAGCAGGCCGGACTTGCGAAGGGCGATATCATCACGAAATTCGATGGTCAGTCTGTCCAGACAATGGCACAGCTGCAGAACCTCATCCAGTATTACAGGAAGGGCCAGTCCGTGATGGTGACTTATCAGCAGCCCAATAAGGAGAGCTATGGCTATACCGAGCGCACCGTCTCCGTGACCTTGGGCGACCTGGAGGGCAATACGGGCTCCGACAGCTCCAATCAAGCTTCCGGCGATGCCCCGGCCCAGCTCCCCGGCACCGACAACAACGGTCAAGACAGCCAGAACGGTCAAAATGGCCAAAATGGTCAATTCTACTTTGGCCCAGGCTTCAACGATATCTTCGGAAGGGATTTCTTCGGATGGTAAGAATCGTAGAAAAGTCTTGCGATTTCGTAGAATCTTAGTATAATAATAAAAGCTTTAGGGAAGTGCCTAAAAAGCACTTCCCTTTCTTTTTGCTCGATGAGCCCGCCAAGCGGCCGCCGTGCTTATACGAATAGACATTTTGACAGTAAAGCCAGCGCATTTAGAACGAATGCAAAAAACCACCAACCTACCAGACTTTCAAGCCACGGAGAAAGAATGAACAGATTTTTCACTAGAGAAAACCTTCAAAAGGCAGAGATTCCAATTATTTTCTTGATTTCTCTATGCTTTATTCTGTCTATCTCTATATCGACCTCGATAATCAATCCCTGCCTATATTGCTTCGATTCTGCCATTTTTCAATCAGCGGGCAGGCTTTGGACTGCGGGAGCCGTGCCCTACCGCGATTTTTTCGACCATAAGGGGCCTTTGATATTCTTAATTGACGCTATGGCCTACTCCACCCCTTATCCACGACTCGCCTTGTGTTTAATCCAAGCGGTCTCTTTGAGCCTTGTGCTATCCTTGAACCACAGACTCCTCCTTAAATATACCAATCCAAGGACAGTTTTAGCAACTCTGCTTATTTTTTTGTGCTATCTTTCCTTTATCTTCAATAGCGGCAACCTTACAGAAGAATACAGCCTTCCATTTATATCCCTGGCGGAATTTTTTGAGCTTCCTTGGCTCATTGAGGCTTCCCAAAAAGACAATAATCCAATGCGCCATCCGCCGCTTTATGCCCTTTTGGACGGCTTCTGCATTGGGGCGATTTCGATGCTGATCATAAAAAATGCCTTGCTGATCGTCTGCCTCGTCCTTTTCGTAGGATATTTTATGATACGAGCGAAAGATTTTAAGGGCATTGCCTTGAATATTTTGATGGGATTTTTGGGATTATCTGCCGCCATCCTGCCTTTCATCATATATTTTCATTCAGAGAATTCTCTTTTGGGATTTATTGAAGGGACTTTTATTTATAATTTTTCTTACCTTAGCGGAGGCAGTTCGTATTCGCCCCCGTCTCTTTCGTCCCTGATAAAATCATCCATTTTTCTGCTTCCTATAGCAATGCTCTTCATAAGCGCAGTTCAATGCTTGAAAAAGAAGCCCGTGCTCTCGGTATTCGCCTTTTTTACTGCAGCTTCAAGCGCATTGCTCTATATGAGGGGCTTTAGCTTCAAGCATTACTTCATACCGAGCGCGCTCTTGATACCGCTTTCTGTCATACTGCTCTGCAAGGGAGAATCCAGGGATTTTTTTGCCTTATTAAAAAGACCATGGAAGAGGGCGAGCTTCCCTTATCTCGCCTCCTGCCTGGTCTCTGTCCTGATCGCGGCCACAGCGGCGCTTTATCTCCCAAAGACCTTATCTGTCTTCTCTTCAGAAAATATCGAAAGAGCCCGGTCTTTGTCCCAGGCGCTAAACGAGATAATCCGCACGGTCCCCGAAGACGAGAAAAACGGCATTGCGGCATACAATCTGCAGGGAGCCGAACTAGCTTTTTATATTGTGAATGATATAGTCCCTCCCCAAAACCACCCGTATTTGACGGAATTCCATGCTGAGTACGACCCAAGGATAATACAGGATTACTTGGACTTTCTAATCCAAGAAAGCCCTAAATGGCTAGTAATGTCACAATCCTCCGAAAATCAAGAGCTACTGGAATACGTGAATAGTCACTATGAATTAAAGGCTTCCGTCCGGGCAGACTCGGAAATCAGCATGATGCTGAATTCCGACGCCCTGCTGCTGTATGAGGGCTCGACCGAATAAAGGAACTGACAAAAGACATGGACACTAGACACAAGGAAATGATTTTTAATTTTTGCAAAATAACAATCTGCTGTGCATCTCTTTTTTTGCAAGGCATAGTCAGCTATAACGATTGCTCGCTATATTTGATGATACTTTTGCTTTTCCTCGCATTCACCCATTGCCCCGCTTCAAGCCTTCCTGACAGAAAAATCATTAATATCTTCTCTTTCTTTTTTGCATTGTCCTGCTCTTTAGGGAACCTTGTCGGGTATGAGCGATTCAACCAAACCATCCAGGAAATAGTTTCCCAGGCTTCAGGATCCTTTGAAATCGGCCAAGCCACCCCCTTGATTCCTTTGTACTATATAGTCGTGCTTATCGGATGGTTTTTTTTATGGAAAATGATGCTGAGATATTCTATTTGGGGAATGAAAAAAATAGAAATCAGCGCCCCTCTTGCTCCTCAAAAAAACATTACGCGACGACATTTTATTGCAGCCGGCACTGCTTTGGGCTTGCTTTTATGGTGCCCATATTTTTTAAGGTATTTCCCGGGAATCATCCCGAATGACGGAATAGATCAAATGCATCAGGTCCTCGGCCTCAAAGCATATAGCAATCACCACCCATGGATCCACACCTTATTCATAAAGCTCTGCGTCTCATTGGGTATGTCCGTTTCCGGCCAAAATAAAACTATTGGAATCGCCGCATTTTCCTTAATCTCAATGCTTATCATGGCAGCCGTATTCTCTTATATACTCTGGATTTTTTTTAATGACAGAGTCAGCAAGAGATTCCTGTGCCTGTCTGCCATTTTTTATTTTCTAATACCCATAAATGCGCTATATTCATTTACTATGTGGAAAGATACTCTCTTTGCCGGGATAGTCCTTTTATTCACAGCGTTCTTTTATTATCATGAGCATATTTCGCATAAATGGGACAAGATAGACTTAGCTTTACTCTATCTTATCGGTACTTCTTTCTGCCTGTTTCGCACAAATGGTTTCTATGCGTTCCTGATTTTCCTAATCGTATCAATAGCAGAGAACCTAATATCATGGCTAAAAGATAATAACAGGGCCGCTATCCGCCAAAGAATAAAGCTCATCATCCCGCTATCTCTTACAATAATTACTGTCATATTTGTCAAGGGGCCAATCATGGGCATGGCCCAGGTAAAGCCCGGCGACCCAATTGAATCCCTCTCAATACCAGCGCAGCAAATCGCAGCCGTCATCAAGGAGGATGGGTATATTAGCGACGAGGACAGAGAAGCTCTTTCGGAACTAGTGGACATCGACAAAGTCAAGGAAAAATACAGCCCCGCCTTATCAGACAATATAAAGAACCTGGTCAGAGAAACCGGCCACCAGGAATTGATTCCCCAAAACAAAGCCAAGTACCTAAAGACTTATATAAATATCGGGATCAAAAATCCAGGCATTTACCTGATGGCCTTTGTCAGGCAGACGAGGGGCTATTGGTATCATAATCCAGGCATATATTGGGTAATAGCGAGAAGAATCGCTGAAAACGATATCGGTCTGTCACAGGCCCCGCTCATAGGAGGACTATTGGGAAAGCTTATAGACTATGTCCCGGCGGCCTTTCTTTTGATTTACTATATCACATGGAGCAGCGCCGCTTCAGTATGGATGATTTTAATCATGCTGCTTTTTGCCATCCTGACTAAAAAAGACAGGCTTGCGTATTACCCTGCGCTTGCCGTCATATGCACCCTGTTAATCGCTACGCCGGTCGCGAACGAATTCCGGTATGCATATTCGGCTTTCCTTTGCCTGCCAATGCTATTCTTCATCACCTTTAGGAGCCCTAGCGAAATATGAGCAATAAACTGTCTGCCCGAGCAATCAATATAGCCCTCTTTCTTCTGCTGCTGATTTCTTCCTACAGGGATTATTATGCGGCGGCTCCCCTTCTGGCGGTCTGCATCTCCATTGGAAGCTGGATTCTAACGAAGGCGGGTTTCCAAAAGGGCAAAATCATCGACAATATCTGCTTTTGCCTCGCGCTTTACTTTGGCACGGTGTGCTGGAGGATACTTTCTGCGGCGTTTAATACATATCATATAAAGCAGCACCTGGAGAGCCAAGGCGCACATTCATTAGCAATATGCATTTTTTCTGCCTTTTTTGCTTTTTTATTCGGCGCAATCCTCTTTTTCAGGTCAAGACCCTTGAATAAAGAGGGGCAAAAAAATCAGATTCAGCCAATCAATACAGCAGCAGCCATCAGTGCCAAAGAATATCTCATAATACTCATATCTTCTTTTATAACCATAACGTTTGTATCTAAATCATCCTTCCTCTATGCCTTCAATGACTGGGTGGACCCGAATTGTTTTTTGACAATGGGGAGGGGCATACTTTCAGGTTCAGTACCATACAGGGATCTATTCGATCAAAAAGGCCCCCTGCTCTATCTAATCCATTCTCTGGCTGTGCTTATGGATAATGACGGGTTTGGCGGAGTCTATGTAATAGAACTCATTGCCATATTCTCCTTCCTTCTTTTCTCTTATAAGTCCATTCGCCTATTTGCGGGAAAAGAAGCTATTTTGACCATCCCATTGCTGGCTGCGGCGACTTATTCTTGTGTATCCTTCAAAAAAGGCGACAGCGCAGAGGAACTCTGCCTTTGTTTCCTTTCCTACGCCTTATACATAGGCTTAAAAATAATCCTCGAGGATGCCAGGCTTAAGCCCCATGAAATCGTCTTTGTCGGAATAGCCGGAGCGGCAGTGCTATGGATCAAATTCCTAATGCTCGGACTTTTTATCGGATGGGGAGTGTCCATCTCCATTCTTTATTTCAAAAAAAGGGCGATTCCAGAACTATGCAGGATATTCCTTTTGATCGTGTTTGGCGTCATCATCTGCAGCCTGCCGATTATTCTGTACTTTCAATTCAACGGCGCTTTGTCGGATCTCTTTAATGTGTATTTCTACGACAATATGTTTAGCTATAAGGAGGCTTCAGACACAAATGTCCTATTCGGCACATTAAAAAATTTAGTATTCCTGACCGTTTCCAGGAGCATCAAGAATCTCCCGATGGCTGTCCTTATCATCCTGGGATTATTGGGCTTAATGAAAAAAAGCCTCAAATGCCTGATGTTTCTGTCCGTCTGCCTTTTGGGAACAATCTTTTTTATTTATTTCAAAGGAGCTTTGGATTATTATACCTTTACCTGCGCTGCTTTTACCCCTTTTGGAATGATAATTGTGAGCCTGCTTTTACAAAAAAACAGGCAGCTCAGCTCTTTATTGCTGCTGCTGCCAATACTATTTTTAACCCTCAGCCCTAACTTAAAGGATTTAGGCATCCAAAAAAATGATTTAGCGCAATTTAAATTTCGTAATATTATTGTTCAGAGCGAATCTCCAGATTTATTAAACTACGATTTTATGGACGGGGGATTTTATACCACGTCTTCTATTTTACCAAAATGCAAGTATTTCTGTATACTGAATATTCGAGCCGAAGAAGGCAGGGAAGCACAGAACGAATACATAAACATTCATGAACCTGAATTCATCGTGTCAGTCCATCCCATTGACCTCAAAGCTTACTCCCTCATCTCCAGCGCCTCAAACTGCGACAACAGCACAGGAGATGAGATTCACTACTATTTATATAAACTCACCCCCTCACCTCGGGGTAAAGATCTGCGGCATGTCCCAATAGCTGCATTATTTTGAGCTCATCGTCCGCATCGCAGAGGGCGTTATGAACCTCGTTGTAACGCTTGTCTCCGCTTATCATCCTCATTATGGCTTCCACCCCGAAGCCTGATTTCATACGCCCGGTCTTGCAGCAGGGGACATGATCCGGAATGAAGGGATTATGCTGCCTGTAGGCCGCGAGGCGCATGATGTCCCTCCATACGTAGTCGGAAAGCTCCGGCAGATGAGTGCGGTCGAATTTCGCATTATAGGCGAATATCGCCTGCACTCCCCACTCCTTGAAGCATTGCCGCAGCTCCATCAGAGAATCCTTGCGGCTTTTCCGAATGACGTCCTGCCCCTTCATATAAAGCACATCGCTGTACATCGCGCTCTTGCGGCACTCCTCCGGAAACACATAATAGAGGGAACCCACCCGACTCAAATCATCTTTCCTCGCAATCACAACCCCTAACGACATCACATCGTCCGAATAGGTCGTCTCCGTATCAACAACCGCTATCATCCGCCCCCTCCTAACAAGACCTTTGCGTATTCCGCATTTCACGCAGCGGTAATCCCGCTCCTCAGCCCTTCCTTTTTCTCTACAGATTTCATAATAATCGGAAACACGAACGTGATAAAAAACATCTGAATGAAACAGGTTATCACTGTTCCCACAAATCTATCCATCCCTTCCTTGATTATCGGGTTAATGATCAAGGAAATGACATAGTACAGCATCAAGCCCCCCGTCAGGCGATAGAACCGCTGCGCCATTGGGACCTCAGTCGTAAAGCCCACAAAGCGGCGCTCCAGGACCCAGCCTGACAGAAACGCAGCGAACCAGCCCACGCCCTTAAAGGTGTCGTTCGCCATCTTCAGCCCGTCAACCAGTATGTTTCCAGCCGCGTCATAGTCCACGGGATAGGGTTTATATGCCGAGAAAACAGCCGAGATTACAGCTATCAGGATCCCGATCACCGCTACATGGATATCCTTGTCCGGGTGCGCTTCCAGCCATGCCAAGAGCTTCCCCGAAAGGAACATCACGAGAAGCCCTGACAGAGTCCCCACAACGGTATCCTGCGGCGTATGGACGCCAAGGAAATTCCGGCTAAAAGCAATCAGCACCATTATGACTAAGAGCAAAATCCGAAACCCTTTATTCAGATCTCTTTTTATGGCCAGGCCCCCAAAAAGCGACGAGCCGTTCATTGAGTGTCCGCTGGGAAAGGAATAGCCCGTTGCAGTCGCCATGGCGGCTGCGTCCGGAATTATCCTCTCATCCCTGATCCAGGGACGGTAGGCGCATACTGATACCTTCAAGACCCCGTTGACTATTCGGTTTCCGGACCAGCCCATCAATAGATACGTCCCGGTTTTCTTATCCACACACCAATAAATCAGGGCCATAATCACCAAAACGACGTTCATCTCCCCGTACCAGGTCATCTTGGAGAGAAATTCTAAAAAAATAGCTCCTGCGCCCTCACGGAACGCTTGCAAAAAAAGCAAAATATCAATATCCATAAAATTACCTCACTTTCGATCTTGCCCACGGGAAACTTTATTATTGTCTATGACCGCCCTTAATTGACATTTTCGCACCGTTTTCTTAGAATAAGCCTTGGAAACTAACAAGTCTCAGTCCCTATTTCTGGAAAACACGGGAGAAAGGCAAACTATGTGTACATTCAAAGATACTGCTGATGCTATGAATTATTTCAAGGATGACCATTTCGCTATGGAAAACGGAGTCCAAATCATAAGCCTTGATGACAAAGCTTGCGTATGCAGCATGGAAATAGCTCCTCGCCACATAAACGCCGCCGGTAACGTTATGGGCGGGGCAATCTTCACCCTTGCGGATTTCGCCTTCGCTGTGGCAACGAACAATCTCCACCTGCCCTCCGTCTCACAGTATAGCTCCATCAATTATCTGAATGCCGTGAAAGGCAGCGTGCTTTATGCAAAAACCCAAATCGTGAAAAATGGGCGCACGAGCTCCGTAATCGACGTGGAAATAAGCGACGACACAGGCCTCCTGATTGCCAGGTACAGCGGAATCGGGGCGAAACTAACGAGGTAAAATCGCAGTACCGTGCAGCCGACGGCGCAAGGGGGAAATCAATTTTTGTATTATACAACAAAAACAGCAGCCCTGCAATACTTCCGGCCTAATGATCCATAAACAAATAGTCTATATACTTGCCGTCAACCGCAGATAGGGGGTTCTGAAAAATACCTATTGAAATGACCAAAGAATCATGTTAGGATGAACCATGAAATCAAGGAGGCAGAGCTATGGCGAAAGTAGTTGGAATGGGATGGCAGGACTTTGGCGAAGTTATCGAAAATGACGTTTTCTATGTGGACAAGACTGACTTCATAAAGGAATGGTGGGACAGAAAGGACGTTGTAACGCTGATAACCCGCCCTCGCCGCTTCGGGAAGACCCTGAATATGAGCATGCTGGATTATTTCTTTTCCATTAAGCACAAGGGAAGAGGGGATCTTTTCGAGAAATTAAATATATGGAAGGCGGAAAGATTCAGGGAATTGCAAGGGACTTATCCCGTGATCTTCCTATCCTTTGCGGGCGTGAAACATTCAAGCTTCGAGGACACCAGGTATTATCTAAACAGCTTGATTGCTGATCTTTATAATGAATACGACTGGATGCTGCAAGACGGAAAATTCACGGATGCCGACAAAGCTGCTTTCAGCAAGGTGAACAGCGAAATGCCCGATGCTGTTGCGGCAAATTCCCTGCGCAGGCTCTGTGAATGGCTGAATCGCTATTATGGCAAGAAAACAATAGTTCTCCTAGATGAATACGACACTCCGATGCAGGAAGCCTGGGTCCACGGCTATTGGAATGAAATCACAGCCTATATCAAGACCCTCTTCAACCTGACCTTCAAGACGAATCCCTATTTATACAGGGCGGTCATGACCGGGATTACCCGAATCAGCAAGGAATCTATTTTTTCAGACCTAAATAATCTAACCGTCGTAACGACTACATCCAAAGAATATGCCACTTATTTTGGC
>JAGBNY010000060.1 GCA_017634175.1 Lachnospiraceae bacterium | reverse complement strand
ACAGCGGAGCCAGTTCCGATGGAAGAGCCGGCCCCGTCGGCGGTATCAGACGACCCGAATCACGTGATGACTCCCGAAGAGATAGCGGCGATGCTGGAATCCATGCCGGGAGAATCCGCTTCGAGCGAGCCAGAGCCGATAGCGGAGCCAGCCCCAGTGGAAGAGCCAGCCCCGGCGGCGGTATCGGACGACCCGAATCACGTGATGACACCCGATGAAATAGCCGCAATGCTTGCTTCCATGCCTGGAGATGAGTCCCAAGGCGATTCTGGAACAAAAGATGAGCCAGCGCCAGAGGCAGCTTCCGATACAGATAATTTAACAGAAATTAACGAAAGTCCGATTGAAAGCACAGAGAACGAGGAGAGCACGAAAGAAATGCCACCGCTTGATGATGATCCTAATCATCAGATGACCCCGGATGAAATAGATGCACTTTTAGCTTCCATGAATGGGACAGGAGTTCCCGAAGAGAAGGCTTCAGAACCAGCCAGCGCAGCCGCTCCTCAGAGTGATGAAGAAAAAACGGTAACAGAGCAGGACATATCCGATTTTTTGAATACTAAAGAGGAAGCGCCTGCTTCGGACTCGGACTCATTTGGGCTGGACATGGATTCACTTTTGTCAGGCGCAAATGAGAATGCCGATGTGACAGACATAATTAATGATGTCCCAGAGGATGCGGAGCTTTCCGAGATCAATAATCTTCTAAAAATGAACGATTCCAGCGAAATAGACGATGAGATGCTGTCGATGCTGGATCAGACACAGGAGAATGAAGGAGAGAGTCCCCAGGCGGATACGAACGAAGCACCCTCTGAGTCTGAAGAAGCCCCTGGTGAGGAAAAGTCAGGAGGCTCCAGCGGCGGCGGTGGGGCGTCAGAGGGAATAGAGGCTGCCGAGGGAGAAGAGAAGAAGAAAGGAGGGGGCTTCAAGGCCTTCCTCGAAAAATTAAATAAATTCTTCTTTGGGGACGATGACGGGGACGATGAAGAGGACGAGACTCAGGTAGCGAACCCTTCGGAAGCTACAAAAGAAAACGCTGCCTTGATAAAGGAAGCAAAGGCAGAGGATAAGAAGAAAAAGAAGGCAAAGAAGCCTAAAGAGAAGAAACCCAAAAAAGAAAAGAAACCGAAGCCGCCTAAGCCTAAGAAGGAAAAGAAGGTGGTGGACGATGGACCGCCTGAGAAGAAGATACCCAAGAAGAAGATAATCGCTGTGACGCTGTTCTTTGGGTCGCTTGCGGCAATGATCCTCTTCTGCCTGGCTGTATTTCCCAAGGCGGGATACCTGAATATCGGAAAGAACGAATTCAGGAACGGGAATTACAGCGGCGCCTATAAGACATTCGCGGGACTTACAAAGCTTGACGCAGAGAGCCAGGACGCTTACGAAAAAGCGGCATTGATCGTTCAATTGGACAGGAAATATAATTCCTATGAGGATTATATTCAAAGGGAGAAGCCGCTTGAGGCGTTGGATGCGTTGGTGCAGGGAGTTCTGCTCTATAGGTACGTGCTGCCTGAAGCCCAGCAGAGGGGAATAGAGCCTCAAATGAGCCAGATCTACAATAAGATAATGACGACCCTGGCGAATGACTATGGAGTGGAGCCTGAGACGGTGAATGAGCTGCTGTCGATAAGGGACAAAATGACTTATACGGTGGCTCTGATGGACATCGTGGATCCTGACTGGCGTTCGAGGGTCGCGAGCACGATCATTACTGACAGGGAAGAGGCTGAGAGGGCTCTTGCGAAGGCGGCTCAGAGAAAAGCTGAGATAGCTGCGAACGAGGCGGAGAACGCTCCTATACCAGAGGATGGAAGCTTGGACAGCGGTGCCATGCTTTACGACGCTTTGAACGCTGAGAATGAGGGGGCCGGCGAGGAACCTCCTGCAGCGGAAGAGCCTCCCGCAGAAGCGCCTTCGGCAGCGCAGGAAACGCCGGAAACACCGCCTGCAAATTCAGAGCCAACCCCTCTATTTGAATTCAATGTTGGAAGAGACGCGGACGGGACTTATTCATCAAGGTAAAAAAGATGGTAGCAATCATAGATTACGACGCGGGAAATATTAAGAGCATAGAAAAGGCGGTAAGCAGCCTTGGATTCGATTCATGCATTACAAAGGAAAGACGGGAGATAATGGCGGCGGATCATGTCATACTGCCCGGAGTCGGAGCCTTTGGGGATGCCATGGATAAGCTGAATCAGACTGGATTATCGGACACCATAAGAGAGATTGCTGGGTCTGGAATTCCATTTTTGGGTATTTGCCTGGGTCAGCAGCTACTATTCGAGGACAGTGAGGAATCTCCAGGTGTCCCGGGCTTGGGTCTTTTGCGGGGTAAGGTAAAGAGGCTCCCGGGTGATTTGCTAAAAGAAAAAGGGCTCAAAGTCCCTAATATGGGATGGAATTCTCTGGATATCAGGGGCGGCAGGCTATTCGAGGATGCAGCGAACGGCAGCTTTGTTTACTTTGTACATTCTTATTATGTGCACGCAGAGGACAGGGAGGTCGTAAAAGCTACGATTGATTACGGGGTCGAGGTCGATGCGTCCGTAGAAAAGGACAATATCTTTGCCTGCCAGTTCCATCCGGAAAAAAGCTCTAGGATAGGGCTCAAGATCTTAAGAAACTTTCTGGATTACAGGGCAGCTTGACATCGTATTATGCCACCGCCAAACATTAGGATCCATAAACAAATAACGTGATATCTTGCTTGTCTTTTCCCCGATAGCGGACGTAAAAAACACGTTCTGAGACAAGATTCGGTTACATAAAAGCATTCATGCATTGTACGCTTGTCGCCCTAATTTTGCCCAAGCGCATAAATGCGCCACACTTTCGGGAAAAGATCCTGCATAATCTTATCACGTTATTTATTTATGGCTTCTAAGTTATGGTCTATTCTGGGTTGGCAGAGTACTGTGCAGGTGCGGGAACGGAGTCATTATATGCATACCAAGAGAATAATCCCCTGCCTAGATGTGGATAATGGCAGGGTAGTTAAGGGAGTCAATTTCGTGAACCTGCGGGATGCGGGGGATCCTGTGGACATTGCAAAGGAGTACGATAAAAAGGGCGCAGATGAGCTGGTCTTCCTCGATATTACCGCCTCGTCCGATAAGAGAAAGACTGTGACAGAGCTTGTCCGCAGAGTTGCCGAGCAGGTATTCATCCCTTTTACGGTGGGAGGGGGCATCCGCTCCGTAGACGATTTTAGGGAAGTCTTGCGAGAAGGCGCAGACAAGGTCGCTATAAATACCTCTGCGATCATGAATCCCTCACTTATCTCTTCTGCCGCAGAGAAATTCGGATCTCAATGCGTGGTTCTTGCCATTGACGCAAAAAGAAAAGGGGACGGGAAATGGACTATTTATAAGAACGGCGGCAGGGTGGACATGGAAATGGACGCAGTGGAGTGGGCGATTCGCGGGGTCGAGCTCGGAGCCGGGGAAATCCTCTTAACCAGCATGGATGCCGATGGGACGAAGCTCGGCTATGATATGGAGCTTACCAGGACCATTGCAGAAAATGTATCAGTCCCAGTGATAGCTTCGGGAGGAGCAGGGGATAAGTCCCATTTCAAGGACATATTGACTGAGGGAGGGGCGGACGCCGCTTTAGCAGCCTCGCTTTTCCATTTTGGAGAAATTGATATCTCTGATTTAAAGAACTATCTAAGGGACAACGGAGTTTGTGTCAGATGCCAGGAGTGATGAATGACTGGCTTCCTGTGCTGGAGCCTGAGTTTAAGAAGCCCTATTATAAGGAACTCTATAATTTCGTAAAAAAAGAGTACAAAGAAAGGGTGATATATCCGCCGGCCAAGGACATTTTTAACTGCCTGCATTTTACCCCATTATCCAAGGTGAAGGTGGTGATTTTGGGACAGGATCCCTATCATAACCCTAATCAGGCCCATGGCCTCGCTTTCTCAGTCCTGCCTGAAGTGCCTTGGAACGAGGTCCCGCCTTCGTTAAAAAATATATATAAGGAGATATCAGATGATATCGGATGCAGAGTTCCGAATAATGGATATCTTAAGAAGTGGGCGGATGAGGGAGTGCTTCTTTTGAATACGGTGCTGACCGTGAGGCAGGGCGCCGCCAATTCCCACCAGGGAAGGGGCTGGGAGAATTTCACGGATCGAATAGTATCTGCCGTTAATGCGCTGGACAGGCCGATTGTCTACATGCTTTGGGGCAGGAACGCGAGGTCTAAGGCGTGGATGCTGGATAATCCAAGATCTCTCGTACTGGAGGCCGCCCATCCGAGCCCGCTCTCGGCAAATAAGGGCTTTTTCGGCTGCAGGCATTTTTCGAAATGCAATGCTTTTTTGAAAGAAGCGTGCGTGGAACCAATAGATTGGCAAATTGAGGATGTATAGCAACAATTTGGAATCCCCTGGAATCAGGTAGGGGGACTGAATAGTTACGATATATAGGTGTTTGAAATGGACTTAAAGGATTTGAACCTGCTTCTTTCGACGGATTCTTACCCGGGAAGGGGCATAGTCATTGGGAGAAGCGAGGACGGGAAGAGGGCGGCCATAGCTTATTTCATAATGGGGCGCTCTGAAAACAGCAGAAACAGGGTTTTTATGGCTCAGGGTGGAGGGATAAGGACTCAGGCTTTCGACGAATCCAAGCTCACGGATCCCTCCCTTATCATCTATTCTCCGGTTAGAACCTATGAAAATAAGACTATAGTGACCAATGGAGATCAGACGGATACCATCTATGATGGCTTTGAAAAGGGCAGGTCCTTTGCGGATTCTTTGTGTCTAAGGGAATTCGAGCCGGACGGCCCGAATTACACTCCGAGGATATCCGGACTCATTGAGATTTATAATGATAATTTCAGATACTCAATGTCCATACTTAAGTCCGATAATGGGAACCCTGAATCGTGCTTACGCTATTTCTTTTATTACGAGAATCCCCTGCCTGGAGAGGGCCGGTTCCTTCATACCTATGAGAGAGATGGGAATCCGCTTCCGAGCTTTGAGGGAGAGCCGAAAAGGGTGGAAATTAAGGGGGATCTGGATGAATTTACTGAGAGTATATGGGATTCCTTGGATGCAGATAACAAGGTCTCTCTCTTCACCAGATTCATTGATTTAGAAAATGGCAAGTTTGAAAGCAAGATTGTGAATAAAAATACAGACGGCAGGGTTTACGCAAAATAACGTCAACCCTGCCCCATAACGACTCGCAAACTAGTGCTTCGCACTCTGCTGTCCGCTTTCAACGGTGCCAGACGCGCTTGGCGCATCTAAGGATCTGTAGACAAATAACTGTCCAAATTTCTTGTCTTTTTCCGCAATCTTGCAGGGTCAAATTCGGTTACATAGCCCGCTATGCGCCCTCATTTGACCCTACAATCTTACGAAAAAATCCTACGAAATTTTTGT
>JAGBNY010000007.1 GCA_017634175.1 Lachnospiraceae bacterium | reverse complement strand
GATTGCCTCTCCAAATTTCCAATAAATCCATTGGATAAAGTCCTTTGGAACGGGCTTTCCGGTGTTTGAGCCTGATTTTGAGATTGAGATAAGATAACGGATTTCTTTATCCACTGGAAGCTGCCAGATATTGCTTTCAAATGGGTGGCCTATAAGATTCCCATCAATGAATATCCTGCTATCCCTTTTAAAAAGCTTCCACTCATCCTCCTGCATGAATTGGAACAAAAATGAATTGACTTCTTTGCGCTTAGTGTCCAGGAAATGGCCTCCGCCTATATCGAGAGGGGAGCCATCTACTTCCAAGGAGCGGCATAGGCCGCCAGCCTCAGCTTCTGCCTCCAGAATGAGGAAAGAAGTCTCTCCCAGAGCCTTCAGGGCGCAGCCCAGAGAAAGACCTGCCGGACCCGCTCCCAATATGAGATATTTCATGTTATATATGTCCTTTCTGATAATAATAGATTATCTTATAGTCCTGCGTATCGATTGACAGATAGATATTATAACAGCGATTATGGATTGAGAAAAGATAGAAATCGTGTTATAATAAAAATAATGTTCATTTTTAGAGGGGGAGGGCTTTTTATAATTTATGACAATAAAGACTAAGCTCATCGCAATGAGCCTGATTTCGGCGTTGGGGGTCATTATTGTGATGGTTATGGCAATGAATGGTGCGATTGGGACTTTGATGTTTATAGTTGGGATTATCTTCATTTTAGTCAGCCTTTTCGTGGCTTTCTTGGTTTCCAGGGACGTGGCCAAGGCCATGGGGATGATGACGGAATATGTTGAGAGAATGTCCACCGGCAACTTCACGCAGGACCTTCCTCCTGAACTCTTAAACCGGAACGATGATCTGGGAAATCTTTCCGGCAGCCTCAAAGAGATGAAATTGGATGTAGGGGTGCTGATTGGAAATGTAAAAAATGAAGCGGAGCAGATCGAAAAAATCGTCGAGATAATAAATTCCAATATTTCGGACTTAAATACTAATATAGAGAGCGTGTCAGAGGAAGCGGATCTTTTGGCTTCGAATATGAATAAGACGGCTGAGTCGACGGCACATATAAGGGACATATCTGAGAGCATACAGGCCGCCACGGATCATATGACCGCGAAGGCGCAGGAGGGGGCGAATGAGGTAAATGCAATTTATGACAGGAGCCGCGAGATCAGCGCGAACACTCTTTCGCAGAAGAGCAATATTGAGTCGATTAGCCGGGAAATAAGCGGCAGCCTGCAAAAGGCCTTAAAGGATGCCGAAGTCGTGAAGGAAATCGGTGTCCTAACAGAATCAGTCATGAACATAACAAATGAGACCAATCTATTGGCTCTCAATGCGGCCATAGAGGCTGCCAGCGCGGGACCCGCGGGAAGGGGCTTCGCTGTTGTGGCGGATGAAGTCAGGACTCTTGCTGAACAGTCCAAGGAAGCGGTAGCAAAGATTCAAACCACAACAAAGGAAGTCATGGATTCGGTCGAGAGGCTTGCCAATGGGTCTCAAAAGCTCTTGGAATTCGTGACAAATGACGTGGCGAACATGCTGGAAGCCTTCTCGGAGAGCACTTCCAAATATGGAGAGGATGTGCAATACATCGACTCTTTGGTCGTGAGCTTTTCTGAGACTGCTGAGAGCCTGGATCAGCAGATAAAGGGGGTCTTGACGGCCATAGACGAGATCAATACCGCCTCCCAGGTGAGCGCCTCGAGCACAGAGAAGATAGCTCAGAACACCATGGAAATAAAGAATAAGTCTTCCGCGGTGGTGGAGCAGGCGGAGAAATCCAGGGAATTGGTGGAGGAGCTGGATTACGAGGTTGCGAAGATTGCGGTATTGGAAAAGGAATAGGAGGAAGAATTGAGGATAGGGCAGGGCTACGATGTGCATAGGTTGGTGGAGGGAAGAGACCTGATACTGGGGGGAGTTCGTATTCCCTATGAAAAGGGTCTTCTAGGGCATTCTGACGCAGATGTGCTGCTCCATGCCATAATGGATTCCATTCTTGGAGCTGCGGCTTTAAAAGATATTGGATACCATTTCCCGGACACTGATCCAAAATTCAAGGGCATAAGTTCGATAGAGCTGCTAAAAATGACCTCGCAGATAATCCATGAGGCCGGTTTCAAGGTCGTAAACATCGATTCTACTCTAATCATGCAGGAACCGAAGGTCAGGCCCTTTGTCGATGAGATGAGGAGCAATATAGCAAAGTCCCTTTCATTGGATATAGGACGGGTAAGCGTTAAGGCGACGACAGAGGAAGGCTTGGGATTCACCGGAAGAAAAGAGGGGATCGGCGCAATTGCGATTAGCCTGATAGACTCATTATGAAATTAAAGAACTATATTTTAGAACAAATCGAGGTAACTAGAGAGAGGGACCCGGCCCTCCATAGCCCCATAGAAACTGTGCTTTATGCGAGCTTCTGGGCTATCATCTTCTATAGGCTGGCACATGAGCTCTATAAAAAGAAGCATTATTTCGTTTCAAGGCTCATTTCGCAGTCTGCCGCGCTGCTCACCGGGATAGAGATCCACCCCGGGGCAAAGATTGGACGCAGGTTTTTCATAGACCATGGGGCGGGCGTCGTGATAGGGGAGACCACGGAGATCGGAGATAATGTCCTGTTATATCAGGGAGTCACGCTCGGAGGCACTGGAAAAGAGCACGGGAAGCGCCATCCCACGATCGAGGACAATGTGATGATTTCAGCGGGAGCAAAGGTTCTTGGAAGCTTCAGGGTTGGGAAGAATTCAAAGATCGGGGCCGGCTCGGTAGTGCTTAAGGAAGTACCGCCAAACTGCACGGTTGTCGGAGTCCCGGGCAGGGTGGTGCGCTGCATTGACTCGCCTGGCCACCCCTGCGATGAGCTGAGCCACGGGGACCTGCCGGATCCGGTGAGGGACGATATACAGCTTCTGAAGTCCGCAGATTCAAAGATTACAAATAGGTTGATAACGCTTGAGGATGAAGTCAGGCTGCTTAAAAGGAAGATAAGGGAATCATGAAGATTTTTAATACGTTGAGCCAAAGGAAAGAGGAATTCACGCCGCTTACGCCCGGTATAATCAAGATGTATGTCTGCGGCCCCACCGTCTACAATCTTATCCATATAGGGAACGCGAGGCCTATGATAGTCTTTGATACCTTTAGGAGGTTCATGGAGCATAAGGGATATGAAGTGGACTTCGTGTCGAATTTCACGGATGTGGATGATAAGATAATAAATGCGGCGAATGATAAGGGAATCCCATCATCAGAGCTCTCAGAGAATTTCATCAAGGAATGTAAGAAGGACATGGAGGCCATGAACGTAAGGCCCGCCACGGTGCATCCCAAGGCGACTGAGGAGATTCAGGGAATGGTCAGCATGATCGATACCCTGATAAAGAAGGGCTATGCCTATGATACCAAGGACGGTACTGTTTACTATAGGACCCGGAAGTTCAAGGGATATGGGAAGCTTTCTCATAAGAATATAGATGATTTAGAATCGGGTCATGGAAGGGATCTCAAGGTAACAGGGAATGAGGATAAGGAAGATTATCTGGACTTTGTGCTCTGGAAGCCGAAGAAAGAGGGAGAGCCCGCCTGGGAATCTCCCTGGTGCGCTGGCAGACCCGGGTGGCATATCGAGTGCAGCGTGATGGCAAAGCGTTATTTGGGGGACACGATAGACATCCACGCCGGAGGGGAGGACCTGATCTTCCCCCATCACGAGAATGAGATTGCTCAGTCTGAGGCCGCGAATGAAAAGCCCTTTGCAAGGTACTGGATGCATAACGGATTCCTGAATATTGACCATGTGAAAATGTCGAAGTCTGCGGGAAATTTCTTCACGGTGAGGGACATTGCGGAAAAGTTCGATTTAATGGTCTTGCGATTCTTCATGCTAAGCGGGCACTATAGGAGTCCCTTGAATTTCTCGGCTGAGATGATGGAGCAGGCCAAGGCGGGGCTGGAGAGGATAAGGGGCTGCGTCTCGAACCTCGCATTTTTATATGGGAAGGCTGAGAGAGACTCCATGGACTCAGAGGAAGAGGAAGCTTCGAAGGGACTCAAAGCCTTTGAGGAGAAGTTCGACTCGGTGATGGAGGACGACCTGAATACGGCGGATGCCATAACTGCCATATTCGACATGGTAAAATTCATAAATAATGAGACTAAGGGAAAGCTGCCGTCGAAAGCAGCCTTGAAGGCATTCAAAGATTCATTGACTGGTCTGACAAATATTCTGGGATTGAGGCTCGATGAAAGGAGCGATTATCTGGACTCTGAAAAAGCTGAGATAGAGGCATTGATTGAAAGGCGGCAGGAAGCGAGGAAAAACAAGGACTTCGCGGCTGCGGACGCTATCCGGAGTCAGCTCCTGGAGCGGGGGATAATCCTCGAAGACACGAGGGCGGGTGTGAAATGGAAGAGAGCCGAATAAGGACCTATTCGCCCCTTTCCCTGGCTTTCTTGGGGGATGCGGTTTACAGCCTTTTCGTCAGGGATTTTCTGATAAGGAAGGGGAATACCCCCGTGAATAAGCTGAGCCAACGGTGCGCCAAGGTAGTATCTGCTAAGGCGCAGGCTGAGGTGATTGGGAGGCTCCTGCCTATGCTCACAGAGCAGGAGCTTGCGGCCTATAGGAGAGGGAAGAATGCGAGTCCCAAGAATCAGGCCAAGAATGCGACTTCCCTGGAATACCACATGGCAACCGGGTTCGAGTCATTGATTGGATGGCTCTATCTAAAAGAAGATCATGAAAGAATAAATAAATTATTGAGCGAGGCGGTGAATATATGAGCAGGGATCAGGCGGATATAATAGAGGGGCGTAACGAGATCATCGAGGCTTTCAGGGCCGGGCGCACCATTGACAGGATAATAATGCTGGATGGGAGCAACGACGGTCCCCTTCAGGCGGTGAAGGAGAGGGCTCGGAAGAAGTCTATAAGAATTGATTATGTTCCAAGAAAGAGACTGGATGAGATTTCTCCTACAGGCAGGCACCAAGGGGTGATAGCTTATGCCGCGGCCTATCATTATTCCACGGTCGAAGACATCCTGGAGAGGGCGCAGAGAAAGGGTGAAGACCCGTTCATCATCCTCTTGGACAATATTGAGGATCCCCACAATCTGGGCGCGATAATACGTACTGCGAACGCGGCAGGGGCTCATGGGGTCATAATCCCGAAGAACAGGGCCGTGGGACTTACTTCCACGGTAGTGAGGTGCTCCTCGGGGGCCGTGAATTATACTCCGGTCGCCAAGGTGGCAAATCTTGCCAGAACGATAGAGGACCTGAAGAAGAAGGGACTATGGTTCGTCTGCGCTGACATGTCGGGGGACGACCTCCATTCTCAAAAGCTCACCGGTCCGATCGGCCTTGTCATTGGCTCTGAAGGCAGCGGAGTGGGACAGTTAGTCAAGTCAAAATGCGATTTTTTGAGCGCAATTCCCATGATGGGGGAGATAGACTCGCTGAATTCCTCGGTTGCGGCAGGCGTCATGGCATATGAAATTTTAAGGCAAAGAAGGCTTGACAAATAAAAGCAGATTTGTTATTATATAGTAGTTCTGTTTGCAGGCTACCTTGGCGCAGTCGGTAGCGCGCATCCTTGGTAAGGATGAGGTCGGCAGTTCAAGTCTGCTAGGTAGCTTTGATAAAAGGCATTTGTAGAGATTGTCTCTTCAAATGCCTTTTCTTTTTGAGGTATTATGGAATCCACATATTATACGAGCGGCGTGAATGAGACATTTGAATGTGCGAGGAAGCTTGGCGAAGAGGCTTATGGCGGCATGATTGTCGCATTGAAGGGCGATCTGGCCGCGGGCAAGACGGTATTTGCGAAAGGCTTCGCTGCCGGCATGGGAGTGAAGGAGATCGTCAATTCACCTACCTTCACGATAATGCAGATCTATGAATCGGGGAGGCTGCCGCTCTATCACTTCGATGTCTATAGATTAGAGGATTCTGCCGAGATGGAGGAGATAGGCTATGATGAATACTTTTTCTCGGATGGAGTCTGTCTCATTGAATGGGCTGATCTGATCCGGGATATCATTCCTGAATCGGCGCTTTGGGTGGAGATTATCAAAGATTTAGAAAGGGGCGAGGACTTCAGGGTCATTCGCTTAGGGTCTTGAGACATGGTTCTATTAAGCATAGAATCATCTGCTTTAGTGGCGTCTGTCGCCTTGGTGGACGAGGATAAGGTAATAGCTGAATATACGGTGAATTTCAAGAAGACCCATTCTCAAACCTTGATGCCTATGGTGGATGAGATCTGTAAGATGTGCGAGATGGACTTAAAGACCCTTTCGGGTGTGGCAATTTCCAGGGGGCCGGGGTCATTTACCGGACTCAGGATTGGCAGCTCTTCAGCAAAGGGAATCGCCTATGCCTTGAATATACCAATAGTCGAGGTGCCCACCTTAGAGGCAATGGCATACAATCTTTGGGGCTCGGAGAAGCTGATAGTCCCGATAATGGACGCCAGGAGGGACCAGGTCTATGCCGGGGCCTATTCATTCGATAGCGATGGGCTTCCAAGCTCAGTCCTTAGCGAGAGAGCTGTCAGCATAGATGAGCTGATAATGGATCTGAAAAAAATTGGAAGAGCGGCGATATTCCTGGGGGACGGGGTTCCCAGGTTCCGAAATGCCATAGATGAAAAATTGGACCTGGATCATAGCTATGCTCCCCAGAATAACAGCGCTCAAAGGGCGGCTTCGGTAGGGTCCCTTGGGATCCTGTATTTGAAAAGGGGCATCAGCGTGAGCGCTTTTTCCCATAAGCCGGTATATCTAAGGAAATCTCAGGCAGAAAGGATGAGGGAAGATGCATGAGATCGACTTTACCATAGACCGATTCATGGATCAGGACTGCGCAGCCGCAGGAGAGCTGGAAAGAAAGGTTTTCGGAGAGGATGCCTGGAGCAGCAGGGATTATCTTGAGTCCATTAGACTGGACTATGTGCTTTATCTCGCTGTCCATATTAAGGCATCTATCGAGCCTATAGGACATGGCTCCTTAGATTTCATGGGGTCTCATGGGTCAGGCCTGATCGGCATATGCGGCATCAGGAACATGTGCGGGGACGGGAATATCACGAATGTGTGCGTTGACCCCACCTTCAGGAGAAGGGGGATTGCCACTGCCATGCTGAATCGGCTAATGGAAGAGTCTAGAGAAATGGGGGTCAGAGACTTTACGCTGGAGGTCCGTCATTCAAATATCCCCGCAATCAGGCTCTACGAGAAAATGGGCTTTAAGAGCGAGGGGATAAGACCCGGATTCTATTCACACCCGACGGAAGACGCTTATATAATGTGGAAAAGGAGGCAGTGATGCTGGATGTTTGTTTACTGGGCTCAGGAGGAATGATGCCCCTCCCCTATAGATACCTGACCTCCCTGATTCTCAGGCTCAATGGGAACAATATCCTTATAGATTGCGGTGAAGGGACTCAGATGGCACTCAGGAAGAAGGGATGGAGCTCAAATCCAATCGGCCTTATCCTCTTTACCCATTATCATGCAGACCATATCAGCGGCCTCCCGGGGCTCTTGCTTACGATGGGAAACGCTGAGCGCACTGACCCGGTGCTGATTGCGGGTCCAAAGGGGCTGGAAAGGGTGGTGAGGGCCCTGCTCGTGATAGCTCCGGAACTGCCGTTTGAGATAGAATTCATGGAGTTCACGGGGGACACAGAGTTCCGTTTCCAGGACTATAGGATAGAGGCATTCAGGGTTAACCACAATATCATTTGCTACGGTTACACAATCCACATAGACAGAGCGGGAAAATTCAATGCTGAGAGGGCAAAGGAGATCGGGATACCGATCAGGTACTGGAGCCATTTGCAGAGGGGGGAGAGGATAAGGACAGAGGATGGGGCCGAGTACCTTCCGGAGATGGTAATGGGCAAAGAGAGAAAAGGAATTAAGCTCACCTATACAACGGACAGCAGACCTACCGATTCGATCGCGGCTCATGCGGCGGACTCGGATCTCTTCATCTGCGAGGGAATGTACGGCGAAATGGACAAAGTTTCCAAGGCCCGGGAATACAAGCATATGACAATGTACGAGGCCGCGCAAATCGCGAAGAGCGCCGGCGTAAAAAGGCTATGGCTCACCCATTTCAGCCCCTCTCTCCTAGACCCAAGGGAATTCATGGGAGAGGTCAGGAAAATATTCCCGCTTGCGGAGCCAGGAAAGGATGGGAAATCCATAGAATTACATTATGAAGAGGAATAACTTAATTTTTTTGAGCGTTGTCATTTTTATAGTCGTGGCGGCACTTATCCTGTTTGGGAAGCTGTCTCAAAGACCAAATGAAAAGACTTCGGCTGAATTCTCTCTTTCGCCTACTGAGCAGGTGCTTCAAAGGGACTTGAGCATCGATTATCCGCAGTCCCCGAAGGCTGTTGTCAAGTATTATGCGCAGCTTTCCCAGGCCATGTATGATGAGCAGAACACCGATGAGCAGATAAAGAGGCTCGCTCATCAATCCAGGAGACTTTTTGACTCTGAGCTTTATAATAATCAGACGGATGAAGACTATCTGGCCAGGCTCATGCGGGAGATTGAGAACTATAAAAAGGACGGCAGAAAGATCATGAGCTTCAGCCTTTCTGCCGCCACGGACGTTGAGTACCAAAAAACGGATGATGGGGAATATGCAACCCTCTACTGCAATTATTCGATGCAGAAGGAGGGGGCGATTTATTCGGATAAGGAGCATTTCATCCTGCGTAAGGACGGGGAAGGGCATTGGAAGATACTTGGGTGGCAGAATAGATGAGCGTATATTTATTGGGGATAGAGAGTTCCTGCGATGAGACGGCCGCGTCTGTTGTTCGGGATGGAAAGCATATCCTTTCTAATGTGATCTCCTCTCAAATCGATATCCACGCCCTCTATGGAGGGGTGGTCCCGGAGATCGCGTCCAGGAACCATATTGAGCGAATCAGCGAGGTGGTGGATTCCAGCCTAAAAGAAGCCGGGCTGACTCTCGGAGACATTGACGCTGTTGCAGTGACTTTCGGGCCCGGCCTCGTGGGGCCACTATTGGTCGGGGTTTCCTATGCGAAGGCCCTGTCTTTTGGGACAGGGAAGCCGCTGATCGGCGTGAACCATATTGAGGGCCATATTTCGGCTAATTATCTTTTGGACCCCTCGCCGGAGCCGCCTTTTGTCTGCCTGGTGGTCTCAGGGGGGCATACACATCTTGTGAATGTACATAAGTTTGGACAATATGAGGTCCTTGGGATGTCAATGGATGACGCCGCGGGAGAGGCCTTCGATAAGGTAGCGAGGGCATTGGGGCTAGGATATCCGGGAGGTCCCAAGATCGACAAAGAGGCCAGGCTCGGGGATCCTGAGAAATACGAATTCCCGAGGGCTCATGTTGATAAGAATGAGCTGGATTTCTCGTTCAGCGGGCTTAAGAGTTCGGTGCTGAATTATCTGAATTCGCTTAAGATGAGGGATGAGGAGGTCAGGGTGGCGGATGTCGCGGCTTCCTTTCAAAAGGCGGTTGTGGATGTGCTGGTGTCACATTCAATGTCCGCATTGGATGAGTCAGGTATTAAAAGATTCGCCTTGGCTGGCGGAGTAGCGTCCAATTCCTGCCTTAGAGTTGGGATGGAAAAGGCCTGCGCTGAAAGAGGGATAGAGTTCTTCGTCCCGCCGCCGATTCTCTGTACCGATAATGGAGCCATGATCGCCGCCGCTGGCTATAGGTCTTTTATTCAAGGCAAGGTGTCATCATTGGACTTAAATGCGGTCCCCAACTTAAGGCTGGAAGCTATGTGACCATTTTGGTCAAGTTTTAGAGGTTTTATATGAGAGTGTGCGCTGTGGTTGCGGCTGGCGGAAAAGGCCGTAGAATGGGCATGACTGAGCCCAAGCAATACATGAATCTTTGCGGGAAGCAGGTAATTTCTTATTCGCTTATGGCTTTGCAAAAATCCTTTGTGGATGAGATAGTCCTCGTGTGCGGGGAAGGGGAGGAAGAATGGGTCAGGGAAAACATAGTTGAAGCCCAGGGCTTCTCTAAGGTGAAAACGATAATCGAGGGCGGAGAGGAGAGGTATGAGTCTGTTTATAAGGGCTTGTCTGCCTCTAGTGACGCGGATTATTGCATAATCCACGATGGTGCAAGGCCTTTTCTGACGCAGTACATATTGGAAAGGTGCCTCCATTATGCTCAAAAATACGGCGGGGCAGCCGCTGCAAGCAAGTCCCATGATACGGTCAAATTAGCAATGGAGAATGACTCCTTCATAGAAAAGACCCTCGATAGGGACAGGATATGGATGATTCAGACGCCGCAGGTCTTCGGTTACGATATGATTTTTGAGGCCTATGGGAAATTGATGAGGGACAGGGAGAGGCTCAGGGCGGCCGACGTGAAGATCACGGACGATACCATGGTCGCAAAGATCTACGCTGGTCTGGATTCACGGCTTGTCTTGAACCCTTATCCGAATATAAAGATCACTACACCTTCTGACCTAAGCATTGCGGAGGCGCTGATTAAAAGCGGTATGACTTATGGACAATAACAACAACAGGACCTTGATACGATTGGGTCTCATAGCGATTGCTGCCTACATGATAGTCAAGGGATTGGTGGGCATTTTTCAGGATTCTCATGGGGGAAAGGTCCCGGAGACTGAAATACAGACCCTTTCTTCGGATGGAACCAGTCAAGAGGAGATCAGGGCGGATCAGTCGGATAACGAGACCTATTTAGCCTCATCCGCCTCCCGGAAGCGATCGAAAGAACGGATTAAGAAGAATACAAAGAAAGGCAATGATCAGGTTTCACAGGCCAAGGCTAAGGCTTCAAAGGAGGCGCCAAAAGACCAGGGCACAGGCGAGGAAGCATTAAAGTCCTATGAACTGGATGAAGACGGCATTTATACTTCTAAGGATGAAGTTGCCTGGTACCTTCATACCTATGGGCACCTCCCCTCGAATTACATTACTAAGAAGGAGGCCGAGAAAAAGGGCTGGAGCCGCGGTGAATACCTTGGGGAAGTCCTGCCCGGGAAAAGCATCGGCGGGGACCGTTTCGGGAATTATGAAGGGCAGCTCCCTGAGAAAAAAGGCAGGAGCTATAAGGAATGTGACATAGACTATTCAGGCAAGGCAAGGAACGCGAAGAGGATTGTATTTTCGAATGACGGGCTGATTTACTATACTGCGGATCATTACAATACTTTCGAACAGCTCTTTTAGGAGAAAAAGATGTTCAGACAGTTTTTTCTGGATTTTACAAAGGTACATGACAGGGACGGACTCCACGATTATTTGAAGACCACCTTTTCGTTCCCTGACTATTATGGAAGGAATCTGGATGCGCTTTATGAGGCCTTGAGCGACATCATGGAGGACAGCTGCATTTCGATCTACGCAGAGGGAATGATGGAAGCCGACCATGAGTTCTCAAATTATCTGAGGAAGGCTATCACTGTTTTCAAGGATGCGGAGGCGGAAAATGACCATATCGCAGTCGTGGTAATCGATGAATTTGGGGCTTGACAAATCTGGCATGGTTTGATAGAATATTCTTCGCATTTGTTTGGAGAGGTATCGAAGCGGTCATAACGAGGCGGTCTTGAAAACCGTTTGGCGGCGACGCCACATGGGTTCGAATCCCATCCTCTCCGCTTAGGAGCCGGCAAGAGGGCTGGCTTCTTAACTGAATATATTTCATATTTAGGCATTTTGGAGAAGTACCCAAGTGGCTGAAGGGACACCCCTGGAAAGGGTGCAGGTCGTTAATAGCGGCGCGAGAGTTCAAATCTCTCCTTCTCCGTTTCTATGAGTTTCTAATCGCCCTTTGCATTGATTTTCTTTGCAAAGGGTGAAGTTTTATGTGGTAATTTTTTTATTTTTGTGTTATAATGATGGAAGTTTTGAAATCGCCAGAGAGAATCATTGGTAAATAGTGCTGATTTTGAAGCCAAGTCTTGTGCAGAGTCTTGTTTTTGGTACTGCAGGGGCGCGAAATATTAGCTGAGAGGTATATGTGATGGAAACAAATATTTTGCTTGAAAATGGTACGAATGAGCTGGAAATTCTTGAATTTAAGCTGGGCGGCGATTCATATGGGATCAACGTGGCTAAGATTAAGGAAATCATCACTTACCAGCCAGTGACCCCTGTGCCCAACGCCCATCCCAGCATAGAGGGCATTTTCATGCCCAGGGACAGAATGATTACGGCGATTAATCTGAAGAATTGCTTGCAAAGGGGAGATCAGGATGCTTCCGGTCTCTTCATCATTACCAATTTCAATAAGCTGGATATTGCTTTTCATGTGGATGCCGTCATCGGGATCCATAGGGTTTCCTGGACGGAGATCATCAAGCCGGATGCTACGGTCAATACCGTAGAGAGCGGAGTCTCGACCGGAATAGTTAAGTTCGACAGCAGGCTGGTTATAATATTGGACTTTGAAAAGATAGTTACGGATATCAGCCCTGAGACGGGACTTAAGGTGACGGATATTGATGATTTGGGAGAGAGGCATAGGAGCGATCTTCCTATTCTTATGGCTGAGGATTCGGCTCTCTTGAATAAGCTGATATCGGATTCGCTGAAGAAGGCGGGTTACGTGAATCTTATCGACTGCGTGAACGGCAAGCAGGCCTGGGACTTCATTTCTAAGCATGCGGAAATTGGGGATCTGCGCGAGAAGGTGGCCCTCGTCATTACTGATATCGAGATGCCGGAAATGGATGGGCATAGGCTTACCAAGCTGATAAAGTCCAATGACAAGACCAAATTCCTCCCGGTTATCATTTTCTCATCCCTGGTGAATGATGAGATGAGGAAGAAGGGCGAGTCTTTGGGCGCGGATGGCCAGCTATCTAAGCCTGAGATCGGGAACTTGGTCGTGAAGATCGATGAGCTTTTGCATCTAAAGAGTGAAGAATAAAAATACGGGGCTTCTGAAAAACAGAAGCCCCGTATTTTTACATATCGAATGCGCCCTTCATATTGTCACTGTCATTTATGACGAAATAGGTCTTTCTATTATCAGGCTGCACATAGAGATTGATTTTTTTGATATCCGCCTCTGATCCTCCAGAATTCTTCCAGGTCTCCTTGACTGAATTTACAAGATCCGCTTCTGTTTTGTCTATTCCTGCGAATTGCAATACAAATTCCATTTTCATACTATTCCTCCCTCATGTGGCAAAAATGTCATCTATGATTATATACTATCGATACTATAGCATAGAAATCCAATGAAATCAATTATGACAGGGCGGGGGACCAAGGTTGAGCAAGTCCCTTGATAAAACTATAGTTAACAGGTTCTAGTGTCCGCTAACACGGACTCAAACCCTTATTCTTAATTAATTTGCAACTATTGTTACTGTCCTGAAATTTCGTCAAATTTGCAATTTTTAAGCAAGCTTGGATTATAAATTTGATGAAATCTCAGGGGGTTCTGAATAGTTACATTAATTGTATAATTCTCTAATATGTGATAAAATATTAAGGATTATAATTTTAGGAATCCGTGCTTTGAGAGGAATTTTTTTATAAAATGGTTTCCAGTAGTGAAGATTATCTTGATAAGCTTTTAAGGCAGATGCGTGAAGGCAAGACGTCTATCGATGAATTGGATCCCTTGCCTGAAGAAGAGCCGGAAGAGATCATAAATGAAGATGAACTGCCTATAGAGGCGGCTCCAGTGGAGTACGAAGAACAGCCCTATGCCCCCGAAGAAAGTGAGGATATTGAATACGAGGATAGGGGCTTTGACGGTACGACTGAGGAAAACTATGCAGAGCCTGAGCCTTATGCGGGAGAGGGTCCCGGGGAGGGCTATTATGAGGGGGCGGAAGTCCCTTCTACGGAATATGACACGGCAGAGGGTTATGCTGATTCTTATGAGGGAGCTCCTGCTGCGCCATATGAGGGGGATACGATTTCTGAGGCTGCGCCGCTGGAAGGCTATGAAGAGGCCGGGGGAGCACCGGAATTTGCGGCTGAAGCTGAGTCTGCAATGCCGGAGGCGGAGCCAATGGCGGACTCGATGTATGAGGCAGGATCGGAGTCAGTTCCTGTGGCAGAGCCGATAGGGGAGCCGGCCCCGGCGGTGGTATCGGACGACCCGAATCACGTGATGACACCGGAAGAGATAGAGGCGATGCTGGGATCCATGCCTAGTGAAGGCGCTGTGGCAGAGCCAGAACCAGCGGTGGAGCCAGAGCCGATAGCAGAGCCAGTTCCGTCGGCTGTATCAGACGACCCGAATCACGTGATGACACCTGAAGAGATAGAGGCGATGCTGGGATCCATGCCAAGTGAAGCCGATACGGCAGAGCCTGAGCCAGCGGTGGAGCCAGAGCCGATAGCAGAGCCAGCTCCGTCGGCGGTATCAGACGACCCGAATCACGTGATGACACCGGAAGAGATAGAGGCGATGCTGGGATCCATG
>JAGBNY010000059.1 GCA_017634175.1 Lachnospiraceae bacterium | reverse complement strand
GCGACCCCATTCCTGATATAATCCCTCTTGATACGATAATCAAGGTTTGACTGCCTTGATTCAAATAAATTGATAAGACGGTGCTTTAACATTTCTCTCTCCTCATAACCCGTAACAGAACGACCTACACATTATATAGGCTGTATCACACAAAAATAGCCCCTAAACACTCTAGAACTGTGTCCTGGGGCATAAAATAATCGGAGTGACAAGATTCGAACTTGCGGCCTCTACCTCCCTAAGATAGCGCTCTAGCCAAACTGAGCTACACCCCGATAATATAGCAAATATATTATATAATTGTTATGAGTTCAAAACTCAAAAAGTGATTTAATTTTAATTCAAAATCATGTTCTTGTCAAGCACTTTTTTTATTTTCTCCTATCTCCAAATATATAAAACAGGTATTGTAAAATTAAGCATATGGTTTATAATTCCAAATTATGATTCGATTAAATGTACTGGACTGGATAGACGAAAGGGCAAAAGATTGCCCTCAGAAAATCGCCTATGAAAGTCCCATAGATAACCTTTCATTTTTAGAGCTTAAGCAAGCTGCGGTAAAAGCTGGAGCTTGCATGCTCTCAAAGCTTCCTTTAGGCAGCGCAGCCGACTCTCCAATCGCTGTGATAATGGAGAGGAAGTGCGCTACCGTATCCGTTTTTTTGGGCTCAGTCTATGCGGGGCATCCATATGCTCCGATTGACGGCACTCTTCCTATCGCCCGCATACAAAAAATTCTTGAAACTTTGATGCCCTGTCTCATCGTCACAGATGAAGCTTTCGAGGGAAAAATCAAATCGGTCTCAAAGGATTCCTCCATTTTAAGCTATGCAGAAGCAGCCGAATATAAGGTGAGCCAAACGGACTATGAGAAACTTGCATGGGTCCGGGAAAGGATCACCGCCACGGATCCCCTCTATATTATCTTCACCTCCGGCTCAGGAGGGACGCCGAAGGGAGTCGCAACCAGCCATCTATCCCTTATCAACTACATTGAGGCTTATTCCAAGGTCTTAGAGATAAATCCCTCTGATCGGCTAGCCTGCCAATCGCCCTTAGATTACATTGCGGCTATCAGGGACATCTATCTCCCCCTCAGCAAGGGCGCATATTCCTATCTGCTGCCAAAGCAGCTTTTCATGGAGCCGGACAGGCTATTCCAGGCCCTGAACGAAAAAGAGATAAGCTGCGTAGGATGGAGCGCCTCTGCGATAACCGTGCTGACTAAGCTTGGGGCATTCAAGGACATGTCGCTAAAAACCCTCAGAAAAGTCTGCTTTTCGGGGTCAGTCATGCCCTCTTCCGTGCTTTCTCTCTGGCAGGAAAACCTGCCCGATACCCTTTTCATCAATCAATACGGACCCACTGAGACCACCGCATCCTGCACCTATTATAGGATAGACCACAGGGTTTCCAAGGACGAGATCCTTCCGATTGGAGAACCATTCGATAACTACAAGGTTTTCCTCATTTCTGAATCCGATTCCACTGTCCCGGATGGCGAACTCGGAGAGATTTGCGTCTCAGGTATTGGACTTTCGCTCGGCTATTATAGGGACCAAAAACGCACAGAGGCTGCCTTCACCATGAATCCCTTGAACAGGAATTATCCTGAGCGGATTTACCGCACCGGGGACATTGGCAGATTCCGAGAAGATGGCCTCCTTGAATACCATGGACGGCGCGACCGCCAGATCAAGCATATGGGACACAGGGTGGAACTGGATGAAATAGAGGCCGCAGCCATGCAAATGGGTAATATAGATGAATGTGCCTGCCTCTATGATAGCGAAAGCGAAACAATCTTGCTTATTTATTCGGGCAAGGCAGAAATAAGAGATATTTCAATATTCCTCCGGGGTATCCTTCCCGGATTCATGATTCCACGAAAAATAAGGAAGCAAAACGCGCTTCCGAAATTGCCAAATGGCAAAATAAATATTCAATCACTTAAGGAGAAAAATTTATGAGAGAGAAACTGATGGAAATTCTGACTGAGATCCGCCCTGACATCGATTTTGAAATGGAGGATCAGCTAGTAAGCGGCGGCATCCTGGAATCCTTTGATATCGTGGCCATCGTATCCGAACTGAATGATGCCTTTGATATCGAGATAGGCCCGAAGGACCTGACTGCCGACAATTTCGACTCAGTAGAGGCGATTGAAGAATTGATCACCAGCCTCGAAGATAATTGACCATGACTTCTACTTTTGAGTGCCATAGCGAGGACACTCCCCGATATGTGCTGAACGGATCCAAGCTCCATGAGAGATTAGCCCTGATAAAGGATAGGCTAGGGGGCTTGCCCTTGGTCTTTTCCATGAAGGCTAATCCTTTCCTGATCCATTTAATGGACATTAATGATTACAGCCATATAGAGGTATGCAGCCCGGGCGAACTCGCCATTTGCGAAGACGCCGGGATACTGCCAGAAAAAATCATTTATTCCGGGGTAAATAAGGGAGCTTCCGACATAATGGAGGCCCTCTCGATAGGGTCCGATATCCTGACTATTGAAAGCCTGAGACAGGCAGAGATCATAAATGAGCTCGGGGTCAACAGAGGCGTGCGTGTCCTGGTCCGTCTCACATCCGGCAATCAATTCGGCATGGACGAGGACAGCTTGATAAATCTTTTACAAAGCCGCAACAAATATCCAAATCTTGAATTTCTGGGATTGCATTACTATGGCGGGACTCAAAAAAGCAAATTGAAGTCCGTCGAAAAGGATTTAAGCAAGATCAATCACGCTTTGCAGAGGCTTGCGACCGAAGCTCAATATTCTCCCGCTATGATTGAATATGGCCCCGGGCTCGCAGCAGATTATTTCTCTGAGGATCCGGAAAAAGCGGACATAGACTTATTGCAAGGCTCGGCCACCTTGATATTGGAAAATGCAGGTTCAAGCGGCGCCAAATGGTCCATTGAAATGGGCAGGTTCATCGCAGCCCCTGCTGGCAGGTATGAGACTTCTGTATCGGACATTAAGATTTCTGACGGCATTAATTATGCCATCCTGAACGGAGGAATCCACCACTTAAATTACTATGGGCAAAACATGGCAATGAAAGTCCCTCCAATAAGGCTCAATGATTCTTCTGCTTCTGGAGACGAAACCACTTACACCCTTTGCGGCAGCCTATGCACCGTTTCGGATGTCCTGGTGAGGGAGGTCAAGCTCCCCAGGCTCTCCATAGGAGACACTCTTGTCTTCGATAAATGCGGGGCCTATAGCATGACTGAAGCGCCATTCCTTTTCCTATCCAGGGATCTGCCCTCGATATGGGTGGACATGGATGGAAAATTAAAGGAAATTCGGCCTTATTTTTCTTCAAGCAAATTGAATAGTTTCTGACACTAATGCAAAAGCAGGGGTTTTGAGCCCCTGCTTTTTTTCTACTTTTGCGCTGCCGCCTCCATCTTGGCCTTTGCGCTGATGTTCGCCCTCTTTCTCATTGTCGGGTCCAAAATCTGCTTCCTGATCCTGAGCGATTCCGGCGTGACTTCCAGAAGCTCGTCATTATTAATGAAATCCAGCGCCTGCTCCAAGGAAAGTACGATCGGCGGTACCAGTCTCAAGGCCTCATCGGCCGAGCTGGATCTGGTATTTGTGAGGTGCTTTGTCTTGCAAACATTCACTTCTATGTCCAGCGACTTGGGATTCGACCCCACTACCATTCCAGAATACACCTTTGTCCCGGGCCCGATAAACAGGCTTCCCCTGTCCTGGGCATTGTAGAGCCCATAGGTCACGGCCTCCCCTGCCTCAAAAGCAATGAGGGAGCCGCTCTTCCTGTACGAAATCTCTCCCTTGAAAGGACCGTAGCTATCGAAGACGGTATTCAGGATTCCATTCCCCTTTGTATCAGTCATGAATGGGCCTCTGAATCCTATGAGTCCCCTGGACGGTATCAGAAACTCCATCCTCGTATATCCGCCAGCAATGGAGCCCATATTCTGAAGCTCCCCCTTCCTCTCTGAGAGGCTCTGGATAACTGTTCCGGAATACTCGTCAGGCACGTCTACGTATGCTATCTCCATGGGTTCCAGGAGCTTTCCGTTTTCATCCTGCTTGTAGATGACCTCAGCCTTGGAAACGGCGAATTCATAGCCCTCTCTCCTCATCTCTTCTATGAGCACCGAAAGATGCAATTCGCCCCTGCCCGAAACCTTGAAAGTATCCGTTGAGTCCGTTTCTTCTACCCGTAAAGAAACATCCGTATTCAGCTCTCTGAAAAGTCTCTCCTTTAGGTGGCGGCTGGTGACATATTTTCCCTCCTGCCCCGCAAGGGGTGAGTCATTCACGAGGAAATTCATCGAGATAGTTGGCTCAGAAATCTTCTGGAACTGAATCGGAGTCCCATTGTCAAGACCGCAAATTGTATCTCCTATCTTCAGGTCAGATATTCCGGAAATCGCCACTATTGAGCCAATTTGAGCCTCCGACACTTCTTTTTTTGAAAGGCCCTCGAATTCATAGAGCTTGCTTATCTTGACCCTTTGATGCCGCTCGCTCTCGTGGTGATTCAAGATCTGCGCCTCGGCATTCACCCTTATCACCCCATTATCGACCTTTCCGACGCCGATTCTTCCAACGTACTCATTATAGTCAATGGTGCTAACCAGGATTTGGAGCGGCGCATCGGGGTCTCCCTCCGGAGCCGGGATATAGTCCAAGATAGTGTCAAAGAGAGGCTTCATATCCTCTCCGGGCTTCTCAGGGTCAGTGCTTGCGACCCCTTCCTTAGCCGAAGTATAAATAAAGGGACAGTCAAGCTGTTCGTCCGTGGCCCCAAGGTCCATCAAAAGCTCCAAGACCTCATCCACTACCTCCGACGGCCTGGCCCCCGGCCTATCAATCTTGTTAATACAAACTACGACGGGATGACCAAGCTGGAGGGCCTTTGAAAGGACAAATCTTGTCTGTGGCATGACACCCTCAAAGGCATCCACCAAAAGCACCACCCCATTGACCATCTTCAATATTCTCTCGACTTCCCCGCCGAAATCGGCGTGTCCGGGGGTATCCACAATATTAATCTTGACATCTTTGTATCTCACGGCTGTATTCTTTGAAAGAATTGTAATCCCCCTCTCCCGCTCTATGTCGTTTGAGTCCATTACTCTTTCCTGTACAGCCTCATTCTCCCTAAAAATCCCGCTCTGCCTCAAAAGCGCATCTACCAAAGTAGTTTTCCCATGGTCTACATGGGCGATAATAGCTACATTTCTTATATCTTCTCTCTTTGACATCTTAAAATAGTTCTCCTTGAAATCTAGAATAAAACATAACGCTAAATAATAGCACTTAGCTTTTAAGCGGTCAAGAATCAAATTTTGCGAGAATAGTTACTAAG
>JAGBNY010000058.1 GCA_017634175.1 Lachnospiraceae bacterium | reverse complement strand
ATATTTTGATCAGGCTGTCCGGATTTTTGACGGCCCCGTTCGAGAGACCTTCAGGAGGACCGGAGCAAAATGAAGTTTCCTAAAGATTGGGATAGGCCGAGCGAGGCGAATGCTGCAAGATGCTCACTTTTCAAGAAAGACGTATTTGAGGGGAAGAGGGCGACTCTTCCCTATAGATATTTTGTCCCGAGCGGCGCGAACGGGCCTCTGCCTCTTGTGCTCTATCTCCATGGGGCGGACGGATTTGGGACCGACAATGGGATCCATCTTTCGGTCCACGACATAGGGACCTTTCTAGCGGACTCTGCCATTCAGAAGGAGCATCCATGCTACATCCTGGCTCCCCAGACCTCCGGTACCAGGCATTGGTCAGTGCCGGCGGTGAGGGAAACAGTGATCGATCTGACTCAGCGATTCATATTGTCCCATAACGTGGATAAGGAAAGAGTATACGTGTATGGCTATAGCGCCGGGGGAGCAGGGACCCTGGGGCTCTTAAAGGAATACCCTGATTTCTTTGCGGCTGCAATCTCCATCTGCGGCGCCACCAGCGGGAATAATATCGACAATATTGTGAGGACCCCTCTCTACATGGTTCATGCTTTGGACGATATCATCGTCCAGCCCGTTTATGGTAATTCCAGGACTCTTAAGGGTAAATTCTCCCACTATGGGTCCAAGGACATTTGGAGCGAGTTCCACGGGACAGAGGGTTTCGACCTCAGATATGATGAATACCCCGCAGGATGGATGAAGGAGCATTACGATGTGAATCCGCATTGCACCTGGGTCATAGTCTCGGACCCAAAGCGCAATAAATCCATCATAAAATGGCTTTTTTCGCATAGGAGGAGTAAGTCGTAGATTATAGGGATTTTGCGCAGGATTTCATTGCGGTTTAAAGCACTGCCAGGAGAAAAGCTATGATCGAATATCTTGATACCATCCTCTACCAAATAGTCCAGGTCAGCACCATGCTGATGGAGTTCTTCGGTATCTGCGTGCTGTTATTTTCCGCTTTCAAGTCTTTCGTCAAATGGATAAAGAAGGACCGTAACATCCGCCTGGAGCTCGCGCAGGGAATTGCCCTGGCTCTGGAATTCAAGATGGGCGGCGAGGTGCTCCGGACTGTCGTGGTGCGGGAGTGGGAGGAGCTTGGCATCCTGGGCGCGATCATCCTGCTCCGCGGCCTGCTCACCTTCCTTATCCACTGGGAGATCGAGAATGAGAGGAAGGCCTTGGAATAGATTAGAGAAATAAATCGAAAAAACACTTGACAAGAGGGGAGCAAATGACGGACAATCCTAGATAAGATAAGAGAATAATGTAATTATGTCTATTTGTGGACAGAATCTGTTTTTAATGCCCAAAGCGGGATTTTAATGCGAATGAAGGTCTTGCTTTGGGCTTTTGTATTTTAAAATATGATACCGACGAACATAAAAGAAAACACAGCAAAGATCTTGGAATGGCTTTCGGAAAAGAATATTGATAAGCCGATCAACATTAGTTTTATAATTCGCATAATTGACATCTAGGCAAAAAAAGCAGGGCTCGTGAAGCGCTCAATTTTCGAGAGCATGAGCGTCGAGACGGTAAAGTGCGTGATTTACAGTATAGACGAAAGTGAATCTTTCAGGGCTGCAAATGGAGGACACTTAAGGGAAGTCAAGGCCGTCTTAGGTCATATCCTGCAATATGCCAATGAGCTCTTGCTGCCTAGGCCGAATGAAACGAATAAAATTGGACAGGAAGAAGACTCCTCGAAAGTGTCAGGCGGTTCTTTGCCGCAAGGATTCAATAGCATAGCATATCTTTGGGGGGATTATAGGGGGCCAGACCCATTTCAGATAAGTGAACGCCCAGATAAGTCGGCCGCAGCCCGGATAAATGGAAGCTACGAGGGGGCAGCCGCATCCCAGCCAAATGAGCGACAAGAAAAACCAGCCTTAACCCGTCAAAGGGTAGATACCGTGAATCTAGACTCAGCCCGGGAAGCGGATGATTCGGGGAATCTAGCCATAGCCAAGCAAACGGGGCATCAAGACGAAGATGACGCAGCTTGGCAAACGGTGTTTCAAGAAGAGCAAGCCGCGGCACGACAGACGGATTCCTCGGAAGAGCCGCCTATTGCTCAAAAAGAAACAAAGTCCAAATTTCAGCACATAGATTTCACATCACTTTCTACTACGAATATATCTTTCACTGAACCATATTCCCTCCTGTACTTCGGTAAAATCTATCGGGAGAGGAACTGGATAGAACTCTATGCGGAGCTTTGCGCCCTGCTTCTTAAAAGCCATCCGATAGTATTCAAGCGAATGCGCTTAGAGAGCCTGGCCGGAAAAAGAAAGCGATGGCTGGTAGATGCAGCGCATAGGAGGTTCCTGTCAGTCCCGAAGAAAATAGGCGAGGGGTTCTATATTGAAGCGGGTAAGAGTCGTAAGGATATCATAAGGAATATCAAGTGGCTCCTGGATCAATGCGGCGTCAAGTACGAGAATGTGATAATCACATATCGCAGCAAAAAATTAAATGAGGAAACCGGAAATATAGTCCAGGCAGCACAGAGTGATGAAGAATCCACAGTCAACCATGAAAATGTGACCATCACATATCATAGCAAGAAAATAGATGTAGAAGCAGGGGGTACGGACCAGGCGGCGCAAGAATCTTCACGAATTGATTTGGATGATGAGCTACATTCTCTCGTTGAGAAGGTGCTGCTGACCCACTTCCAAAGAGGCTTCAGGCTGGGGTCTGCCCTGGAAACTAAGAAATTCTTGCGCCGATTTGAGGAGACATATGGTGGCTCTCAAATGCCCCCAGAAGAATCCCTCGAAAAATTGATACGTGAGACAGGCATTGAGCATGGCGGAAGAGTCTATGCTGCTCAGACAATGGTAGCCCGGGAGTTGAGGGATAAGATTTTTTCTTATATTGAGAAGAAATTTGAAGAGGGGAAGGCGGCCATTTATTTCGAGGCCATATTCTGCTTATTCAGGGAAGAATTCCTGGATAATAATATTTACGATGCGGATATGCTTAAAAGTTACCTGGCTCATGTGAATGAGGGCAGATACTTCGTGGGGAAGGATTGCCTGTCAAAGAATTCAAATGAGGCGGCTGACCCTGCGCAGGAGATCGGGCATTGCTTGAGGGAAGAGATCCTGCCGATGACATATGAGGCACTATCCAAAGCCTTATCACATATCCCGCTGGAACTAATAAGGAATACTTTGCGGTCGAACAGCGAATTCATCAGGAACGGAAAGGGGGAATATTTCCATGTGGATTCTTTCTCCCTTACGGAGGGAGAGATAGAGGGAATTGCGAGGCTGATCGAAAATGAGATAGATCAGAATTATTTCGTGAGCGGAAACGAACTATACGAAATGCTGATACTAAAACCCAATAAAATCCTTGCAATTTCCTGATATTTATGATATCATATCCTTATGGGAAAAAATAAGACTTATAAATTCAGCGATGAACAGATTGAATCAATAAAGGCCGCCCGCAAGGATAACAAGGACAAGAGGGTCGAGATGAGGCTCCTGGCCCTCGAGCTCAGGGCCGCGGGCACCTCGGCAAAGATGACTGCTGAACTCACGGGCT
>JAGBNY010000057.1 GCA_017634175.1 Lachnospiraceae bacterium | reverse complement strand
TCAAGGTGATAAAATAATAGGAATATTCAACTTTAGCGAGATGGATAAAGAGGTAAATATTAATGGCCTGGAGGGAGATTTTAAGGACTTATTGACAAAGAATCCCATGAATGTCCCGTATGTCAAGATCCCGGGCTATGGGTTCTATTATCTAAAAGCGGTGTAAGACTTATGATCTGTGCATAAATAATAAATACATCTGGCTTGTTTTGTCCGCTATCCGTCCTCATCCTGCCCTATGGTTTTGAAAAACCGAATCCGTCAGATTGTATAGCAAGCGAATTTAGAAATTGCCGTATCAGGACTCGCTGAGTCCTTGCTTATGGCAGCGAGTCCTGAAAGTGCAATTTGTTAATACGTTTCCTATCATTGCCCGGTCAAGCGAGTCTTGGCTGGGCAGTTTGATTCTATTTACAGGCTTCTTCAACATATTTTGCTATAATTTTAGGTCTTTCGCGGAAGAAGGTCCTTATGGATTCAGTTTCTTCATCAAAGAAGGACATAGGGTAGTAGTCCCCGAACCACCTGTGGTAGCCCCTTGGGACAAGGGGCCGCATCTCATCGACAATACTGTCAAAGACAGGGATTGCGGACTCTGGGTCATACACAGTATTTAAAAGTTCCATGAAACGGCTCTTGAACCTCGCCTTGAAATCATCGTTTTTTATGAGTGCCGTGAATAGCCAGTCTGGTCCGAAAGTATCCCCTCCATTCAGGACAATATCAATCATATTAACGCTTACTTTATTGATATGAAGCTCGTGATTCATATCATAATTGACCATACGCCATCGCCCGTCGTTATAGGGATTAGAAGAATCTGTTTCATTGCCTTCTGCCGGGTTCTTTTTGATATCCGGTTCTCTCACCCTCCACATCCCGACATTGTGATGCGGCCAGTCTATGCCATAGTCTCCATATATTCGTACAGAATAATAGTCGATAACATTGTCAATATCTATGAGCTCTTCCAATCGCTGAAATCCCTCAGCCGTGGAGGCATCAGTTTCAGCAACCTCGTTTACTAAGTCCTCATATAGGGATAAATCGCTTTCTTCCCCCTCTTCGACAATATTTTCCTTGATAAAGACGAGGTTATCCGGATCTATCCCAAAATGACGTTGAAAAAAGTAAGAGTCCTGTTTCTCGGATAGGAGATATTCTCCCCAATATTCCCCGTTAATGAATAGGATTGCAGGACTACCGAAATTTGAAGTTGCGATGTCCAGTTTTTCAGTCAAAAGAGAAATTGTTTTGTCCTTTGTAAGGGTCATAGGGTCATTTCCGCCGCTAGATAAGGAAATTTCGCTTTCATGATAGCCAGCGCCGAATCCATCGGGGAAAAATCCATTTGAAGCCCTGTCATAGGACTTTCTTGCGTAGAGATTCAGGCCTTTTTTGGGCAGATGCCTTGAGCTCACGCCTCGGATCCTGATGCCGATTCCCTGTTCGAAGGAAAGTGACCCATCGGAATTAAAGACCGATATATAGGATTCTCTTTCCCATTCTCTCCCTTTTTGCATATAATTAGCGTCTGTAAGCCGATTAAACCCAACAGGGCCGATTCGCACGCTGCCGTCTCTTGGAATATCAGGGTCTGATTCCAAGGCTGATTTCGCCTCCTCATTTTTTTCCACTCTTGATAAAAGGTGCTCTGTCCCTTTTTGGCCGACCACATAAATGCCATTCTCGTAGCTTTGCAGGCCTGCAGTATCTGAAATCAAGGATATTAGCTTCGAATTGGAATAAGCCTTTGGGTCAATTCCAATGAAAAAAGTCCTATTGACGGTATTGCTTATTTGATTCCCCTTAAAGACAGCCGCCCTTAAGCACACACATTTATCAACGGGCTCCTTGGGGATCTGATAGTGCTTTTTGTCATAGTAGTCATAGAGAAAAACTGAGATTTCTTTCATTGAAGCCATTCGGTTCTCTTGATTAGATGGATTATCTAAAAGCAAGGGCTTTTCGTATAGTGGAGAGGATATGGTTGGTGTACTGCCATCCAAGGTATAGCGTATCTGGGCCCCTGGTTCAGAAGATTCTATGGAAAGAAGAAAAGGAGAATCATAGAAGCCGCTCTGAGCAGAAATAATTGGATCCTTTAATATCGGATCCGGAAGGAGCTTTGCATTGCCATTCTTTTCATATGGAGTGGGAGAGAGCCTGCCGAATTTTTCCGCACCATCAATCGTTCTTCCATATGCTGTATCATATTTAAGGGCGGGAACCTCTAAAAAATCAATAATTCGACCTTGGGGATCCATTAGATACAGCTCTTCGCCCGTAGAGGAGAGCTTAAAGGATGCGTGGAGATTCATTGGACTTGAAATGCCTCTGCCGCTGAAGATAAAGGCTCTTAAGCTGAAGCTGCTATCAAGCAAGGGCAAAGAGGAATTGGGAGTCTCGTTCCCATCCCCCGATGCGTAAACAACGATATAGCCCTTTGCAGGTATGACGCAGTGTGGAAACTTCCATTCCTTGTCAAGAAGCCTTGTATCAGACAGGGCATAGCCATAGAGATCAATATCGAAGTCCCCTTTATTGTACAGCTCAATCCAATCTGGGTGTTTCCTTAGATCATCGCTCAAGGAATTAAAGTTGTCGCTGCAAACTTCATTAATGCAAATATTATCATATTGTGTCTTATTATTGGAACTTAAAGAAAAGAAACAACAAAATATGGAAAGGAAGATGAGAGAAACCAAGGTAATGATGATTTTATTTCTGTGAAGAATCCTGTTCATCATCTGTCAACCTGTGAGAGGATATTCTCCGGTATAAGGCCATTCAAAATCCTCTCTTTTGGACTTTTGCTCATAAGTTGAGAAAGGTACTCCAAGTCTTTCGGCATTTCCCCTTATCGCGTTAATGACCTGATATGCAATTTCGGGTTCTACGCCATACAGGGCATATCGGCGTATCTGGGTCACGGTGGAAGGTATTTCAGCGGCCTTTAGAGCCTGTGGAAAACAGATGAGAGCTGTCAATTCCTTGTCGTAGAGGCAATTGCTGAAAGAAGCGAAATAGGGGTTGTCATCGCTCACAAGGATATATTTAAGTTCTATTTGGTTCACAAAGGCATTATATGTAATCTCTGATACAGAGGGACCTATATGGATTCCCATTATGTTGTTGCTGGGGCGCCAGGAATTGGGGTCCAGCTTTGTGATTTCTTCAGCCCTTATTGAAAGGGCAAAAGAAATGAGATTCAGGGTTGATGTTAAAAGAAAAACACAGATTCTAAGCGGCAGAGACATATTATGCAGGGTATTTTTCATTTATTTGTGAGTATGTTGGGGTAAATCAATGTCTAATTGGAAAAAGAGCCGTCCGTTTGAACGGACGGCTCGAAAATTACTTATTGAAGGTTCGGAGTGATCTTGACTCCGGGTCCCATCGTCGAAGAAACTGAGATGCTTCTGAGGAATTGACCCTTTACTGACGATGGCCTTGCCTTTATTATGGCAGAAAGCAGGGCATCGAAATTCTCCTGCAATTTTTCAGAGGTAAAGGAGACCTTTCCGACCGGAACATGGATGATATTGGATTTATCCAATCTGTATTCGACCTTACCAGCCTTAATGTCCTTGATTGCCTTTGCGACATCCATGGTAACTGTACCGGCCTTTGGATTCGGCATGAGGCCTTTAGGACCTAAAACCTTACCTAAGCGTCCGACTACGCCCATCATATCGGGAGTAGCAACGACTACATCGAAATCAAGCCAGCCCTCGTTTTGAATCTTAGGTATGAGCTCTTCTCCGCCAACGTGATCAGCGCCGTTCGCCTGAGCCTCATCCAGCTTCTGTCCTTTTGCAAAGACCAGAACCTTTACGGAACGGCCGGTCCCATTCGGAAGGACGACTGCGCCTCTGACCTGCTGGTCTGCGTGCCTTCCATCACATCCGGTACGGATGTGGACCTCGACAGTCTCATCAAACTTGGCGCTGGCGGCGCTCTTTACAAGCTCCAAAGCCTCTTTAGGCTCGTAAAGCTTCTGTCTATCTATATTCTTAGCAGCTTCCTTATATCTTTTTCCGCGCTTCATTATACTTGCTCCCCCTTTACTTTTCTACATTCACGCCCATTGAACGAGCAGTGCCAGCTATCATGCTCATAGCCGCTTCCAGTGATGCCGCATTTAAATCAGGCATCTTTCTCTCGGCTATTTCCTTTAATTTGTCCTTTGATAGGGTCGCAACTTTCTCCTTATTCGGAGTCCCGGAAGCCTTTGTTATATTGCATGCCTTTTTGATTAGAGATGAAGCCGGCGGCTCCTTTGTGATAAAGGAAAAGCTCCTGTCTGAATAAACTGTGATAACTACAGGAATCAAATAGTCACCTTTGTCCGCAGTCTTGGCATTGAACTGCTTTGTGAATTCCTGAATATTGACTCCATGCTGACCCAAAGCGGGACCAACCGGGGGAGCAGGCGTTGCCTTGCCTGCCTGAATCTGAAGCTTGATGTAACCAGTAACTTTTTTTGCCATAGTTTCCTCCTAAACTTTTCGCCTGAAACAGCGTTTGTGGTGTGACGCTTTTAGGAACATAAAGAATGATCCATATGTCCCTGCGTCTGGGGTTGGAGAAATCCTCCCACGTATAATATGCTTAAAGATTATCTATATAAGAAAATCTAATGCAAGCTGGAAATTTCATCGAAGCTAATCTCGAGGGGGGTATCCTGTCCGAAAAACTCGACGTTCAATGTAGCGACCTGCTTATTCATATCCATCTTAATGATGGGTCCAACGGTATCTTTCCAGGCACCGGCCACTACCGAAACCACATCCCCGACACCGAAGTCTATCTTCATATTTTCGATATGGATTCCGAGGGGCTTCATCTCCTCCTCTGTGAGCGGGACCGGCTTGCTGCCCGGCCCCACAAACCCGGTAACTCCACGGGTATTTCTGACAACGTACCAGGTATCGTCATTCATTATCATATTCACTAGGACGTATCCCGGGAACATATTGCGGACAACAGGCTTTCTTACTCCATTGGCCTTTAGCTCAGTAACGGTCAAAGTGGGTATCTCGACCTTCAGAATTTGATTCTCCAGATTTCTATTCTTTTTGGTCATTTCGATACTCTCTTTTACCTTTTTCTCATAGCCTGAATAGGTATGGATCACATACCAATGCGCGCTTTCATCAGCCATATTCCCTCCAATGCCTTTCACTTCACCAGGAAATTCACTATATAAAGAATCAGCCTATCGATGACAGCTATAATGGCTCCAAGGCAGATTGAGACAATTACAACACAGGTAGAGCGGCTTATAAGAGTAGGCCTGTTCGGCCAAATTATCTTCTTGAATTCCTGCTTTACACCCGCAAAGAATTCTTTTAGACCGCCTCCGGCGGCAGCAGCAGCGGCCGGGGCTCCCGCCGCGGGGGCTGCTTTATCATTAGCAGTATCGCTCATCACTTTGTCTCCTTGTGCAATGTATGGGTCCTGCAGAAGCGGCAGTATTTCTTGAGTTCGAGCCGCTCAGGATGATTTTTCTTTTCTTTTGTTGTATTATAATTTCTATTCTTGCATTCTGTGCAGGCAAGAGTGATTTTTGTACGCATTACAAATCCTCCTATTATAAAGTAATGATATGATATGAGTCACGGTATTTTGTGGCAAAATAAAAAGGGTTCTTAAAACCCCAATCTATTCGACTATACCATCTAAAATTTGATAAGTCAAGAAAAATTTTCCACTTGTGCGGCTGCTGAATAATATTTTGTGCGATTTATCGCAATCAAAACTGATATTATTTCGAGCAACCCGCCTCAAAAACGAGCAAACAGTCCGCACTAGTGGACAGTAGAGTGCGAAGCGCGGTTTTGCGAGTCTTCGGAGGGGGTTGGAATTGGAAGCGTTTAAAGGCGCTTCCAAGTTGTAAAGGTGGAAAAATATTTTTAAAAAAGTACTTGCATTTTTATTTCTGAGCGTATATAATTAGAAAATCTGTGACATGATAGCTGAGAAACGGAAGTTGCTGTCTGAATCATAGGCAGGTATCTCCGCGGAGCGAATGTCAAGTCTGAGATATTGACGGCAAGTCACTGTACAGGATTAATAATGTCTATCCTATAAGACATAGGATAGAAAAGAGGGTATGTCTTTATTTTAATCATGACACACCCGGGAACGTGTACAGTCACCGCTTGCCGCACGAAAGTGCGAAAAGGAGGCGACTATTTTTTATGGCTAATGTTATGAGAATCGTGCTGAAAGCATATGATCACCACCTCGTGGATGCTTCAGCAAAGAAAATTATCGAGACGGTTCAAAAGAATGGATCAGTGGTAAGCGGCCCCGTGCCCCTGCCCACCAGGAAGGAGATCGTGACGATCCTCCGCGCTGTCCACAAGTACAAGGACTCGAGGGAGCAGTTTGAGCAGAGGACGCACAAGAGGCTGATAGATATCATAGATCCTACTCAGAAGACCGTTGAGGTGCTTTCCAGGTTGGAAATGCCGGCAGGCGTTGACATAGATATAAAAATGAAAAACAAAAAGTAAGGGGATTGGAGAAATCCTAACCCCGGGCGTTTACGCTGTTCAAAATGCATGAACGCACACCCTTTGGAAACAGGGTGCAGAGTGAGAAGCGTTCCAATGCAGGAAAGAGGGAAGAATGAAAAAAGCAATACTTGCTATGAAAATCGGCATGACTCAGCTTTTCAACGAAGACGGGACGGTAACACCCGTCACCGTCCTGGAGGCCGGACCGAATTACGTCACACAGATCAAGACTGTGGAGAACGAGGGCTACGACGCAGTACAGGTCGGATTCGTTGATAAGAAAGACAAGATTGTCGAAAAGGACAAAGGCGGAAAGGTCAAGGTCGTGAACAGGCATGGCACGAATAAGCCAATGCAGGGTCATTTCAAGAAGTCCGGCGTTTCATCAAAGAGATTCCTCAGAGAATTCAAATTCGAGAATGCAAGTGAATATTCACTTGCACAGGAAATCAAGGCAGACATTTTTGAAGTCGGAGATTTCGTCGATGTGACTGCAATCTCTAAGGGCAAGGGCTTCCAGGGCACCATCAAGAGGCTGGGACAGCACAGGGGACCCATGAAGCATGGTTCAAAATTCCACCGCCATCAGGGCTCAAATGGAGCCAGTTCGGATCCAAGCCGCGTATTCAAGGGAAAAGGGATGCCGGGCCGTATGGGCGGCAAGCAGGTGACGGTGAGGAACTTGGAGGTTATCCGCGTAGATGCGGAAAAGAACCTGATTCTCGTGAAAGGAGCGGTGCCGGGACCTAGAAAGGGAATGATCACCGTGAAAGAGACGACTAAGAGACATAGAGAGAAGGCGTGATTGAATCACAGATTTCACGGGATAAGGAGGATACATTATTATGGCCAGCGTGGCATTGTATAATATGGAGGCTCAGGAAATCGGCACCGTCGAGCTGTCTGATGACCTCTTTAATGTTGAGATAAAAGAAAATTCTGTGCATCAGGCGGTGGTCCAATATCTTGCCAATCAGCGCCAGGGCACGCAAAAAGCGAAGACCAGAGGAGAAGTCCGCGGGGGCGGAAGGAAGCCGTGGAGGCAGAAAGGGACCGGTCACGCAAGACAGGGTTCCACGAGGGCGCCTCAATGGACTCATGGCGGAGTGGTATTTGCCCCGGTACCCAGGGACTATTCCTTCAAGATGAACAGGAAGGAGAAGAGGCTCGCGTTGAAGAGCGCTCTTACATCCAGGGTCCAGGAGAATAAGTTCCTGGTGTTGGACCAGCTTAAATTATCAGAAATCAAGACCAAGAAAATGGTCGAGTTGTTGGGTAAGTTCAAGCTGAATAAGGTCCTGATCATCCTTGAATATATGGAGAGAGAGGATGAGTGCTACAAGGATGACCGCATAGTGCTTTTGTCCGCGAGGAACATCCCTGGAGTGAAGATTGCGAAGGTCAATACGATAAATACTTACGATATTTTAAAGTACGATACAATCTTGACGACGAAGGCCGTTATTCCGAAGCTGGAGGCGGTATACCTGAAGAAGATTAATCGGAGGGGGAAGGCGCTTAGTAGCGAGGAGGTAAGTGCATAATGGCTAATCTTAAATACTACGATATTTTGCTGAAGCCGGTAATTACAGAAAAATCCATGAGGCTTACGGCTCTTAAGACCTATACTTTCTATGTTCACCCGGATTCAAACAAGGCCCAGATCAAGGAAGCGGTTGAGAAATTGTTTGAGGGCACAAAAGTCCGCAAGGTCAATACGCTGAATATTAAAGCGAAGAAAAAGCGCAGAGGGCTGACGGTTGGACATACAGCGAAAAGGAAGAAGGCTTATGTAATGCTGACGCCTGAAAGCAAGGACATCGAGATTTTTGGAAATCTGTAATGAGAGAAATCCCCTTGGGGCAAATTAGGAATGAAGGTAAAATAAATGGGAATAAAAACATATAAGCCTACTACTCCATCGAGAAGGCATATGACGAGCTCCGACCATGCGGAGATTACTAAGAAAACCCCTGAGAGAAAGCTTGTTGTCCGCATAAAGAATCATGCAGGACGTAACAATCAGGGCAAGATCACCTGCCGTCATCATGGCGGAGGCGCAAAGAAAAAGTACAGGATCATTGATTTTAAGCGAAATGACAAGGACGGAATGAGCGCAAAGGTTATTGGGATAGAGTACGATCCCAATAGGAGCGCAAATATCGCGCTTATTTGCTATGAGGACGGGATAAAGAGATACATCCTGGCGCCTCTTGGTCTCACGGACGGAATGAAGGTAATGAGCGGACCGGAGGCAGAGATCAGGGTCGGGAATTGCCTCCCCTTAGAGAATATCCCAATCGGCGCAGAGATTCACAATATAGAGCTTCTCCCCGGGAAGGGCGGCCAGATGGTGAGATCGGCCGGTACCGTGGCTCAGCTCATGGCGAAGGAAGGCAAGTATGCTACGATCAAGCTCCCCTCTGGAGAGATGAGAATGGTACCGATTGCCTGCCGCGCTACGATTGGAACGATCGGCAATATAGATCACAACCTTATTGTAATAGGAAAGGCCGGGCGCAAGCGCCACATGGGCATTAGGCCTACAGTTCGTGGTTCGGTCATGAACCCGAATGATCACCCTCATGGCGGCGGTGAAGGAAGAGCCCCGATCGGACGGCCGGGTCCTTGCACTCCTTGGGGCAAGCCTGCGCTGGGCTATAAGACAAGGAAGAAGAAGAAAGCATCCAACAGGCTTATTGTGAGAAGAAGAGACGGCAGGGCCATTTCGTGATTAAGGAGGGATAATAATGTCACGTTCACTTAAGAAGGGACCGTTTGCTGATACCAGTCTTTTGAAAAAGATTGACGCAATGAATAAATCAGGAAAGAAGGAAGTCATTCGGACTTGGTCCCGCCGTTCGACTATCTTCCCTTCCTTCGTAGGGCATACGATAGCTGTTCACGATGGCAGGAGACACGTGCCGATTTATGTTACTGAGGACATGGTTGGGCATAAGCTTGGAGAATTTGTGCTGACTCGTACATATAGAGGCCATGGCAATACTGATGCAAAAAAAGGAGCGAAGACCTCATCGGTTCAATGAGCTTGAAGGTTTGCCAATTAAGGAGGTTATCTCAAGATGTCTAAAGGACACAGATCCCAAATTAAAAGGGAAAGAAATAAGAATAATGTAGAGACGCGTCCCTTTGCAAAGCTCTCTTTTGCCAGGATACCCATTCAAAAAGCATGTTTCGTGCTGGACGCTATCCGCGGGAAGAATTATGACGAGGCCAGGGCCATCCTGACCTATAGTCCCAGGCGGGCAGCGGGGGTCATTCTAAAGCTCTTGGAAAGCGCAGGAGCCAATGCTGAAAATAATAAGGGAATGAATAAGAAACGCTTGTTTGTTGCGGAGTGCTATGCGAGTCCGGGTCCCATTTTGAAACGTATCAAGCCCAGAGCACAGGGCAGGGCATACAGGATAAGACATAGGATGTGCCATCTGACGATAAAGCTGGATGAAAAAAAGTAATCGGAGGAAAGGAGTTACGTTTACATGGGTCAGAAAGTAAATCCCCACGGACTTAGGGTCGGAGTTATAAAAGACTGGGATTCTAAATGGTATGCGTCCAGCAAGGAGTTTGCGGATTACCTGATTGAAGATCATAAGATAAGGAAATTCTTGAAGAAGAAGCTCTATGCTGCCGGGATTTCCAATATAGAGATAGAGAGAAGCGCGGGGCGCGTAAGGGCCACTGTGCATACTGCTAAGCCAGGAATCATTATCGGCAAAGGCGGAAAAGACATAGAGCTTACTAAGAAAGCCCTTTCCAAGTCCATAGGGAAGGACGTAGAGCTTGAGATCAAGCCTGTAAAGAGGCCTGACATGGACGCACAGCTCGTGGCAGAGAATATCGCACAGCAACTGGAGCAGAGGGTGTCCTTCAGGAGAGCTATGAAGTCTGCTATGCAAAGGACGATGAAGAATGGCGCAAAGGGAATAAAGTCATCCGTGTCCGGGAGGCTAGGCGGAGCAGATATTGCGAGGAAG